>JADLAH010000324.1 GCA_020848315.1 Chitinophagales bacterium
ATATCTGTTACCAGCACTTCACCAGCTTCGAGTTTGTGAGCCTCTGCGGGCGACTGTAAAATCCGCGCTCTTCCGTAGGCGATGCCATTTCCGACCGCACTACCTGCACAAATGCGCTCCCCTTTCTGCATAATAGTATATTCTGTATGCAGCTGACCGGACGCGTTAGCATGTACCGTTTCGGGACGCGCCTGCACAATAAACAATTGTTCACTTATACCATCTTTTGCCCATTCGATATCCATCGGCATACCATAATGCTGTTCTATAATCACCGACCAGCGCGCAATAGTGGTGATTTCCGCTTCACTGAGCACCCACTGTCTGCGCTTTTCTTCCGGTGTGTCTATGTTCACCAGACTATGACCGCTGTCTTCAGCGGCATAGCACATGGTTTTGGCCTTGCTGCCCATCTTTTTAGAGATAAGCGCATTTTTGCCTTGCGCCAATGTGGGTTTAAATACATAAAATTCATCCGGATTCACTGCGCCCTGCACGATATTTTCGCCGAGTCCCCAGCAACCGGCCACCGACACGACATCGCGGAATCCGGATTCGGGGTCGATGGTGAAACTGATTCCGGAACAGGAGATATCGGAGCGCACCATCATCTGCACACCGGCAGACAGATATACTTTCATTTGTTCAAATCCGTTGTCATGCCGGTATTTGATGGCTCGACTGTTAAACAATGAAGCGAAACACAATTGCACGGCATGTACGACATCGTCTTTTCCTTTTCTGTTCAGGAAAGAATCGTGTTGTCCCGCGAAACTGGCATTGGGCAAATCTTCTGCGGTCGCGCTGCTGCGCACTGCCACTTCCAGCGTGCGGTTATGGGTGGCGCATAAGTTTTCGTACGCAACAATAACAGCCTGTCGCAAATCATCCGGCATGGTGGCCTGCAAAACTAGCTCACGAGCTTTGGCACCTATCTCATTTAAATTGGAAAATGCAGCTGTATCAAGTGTATCGAGCAGTTGCTGCAATGGTTCATCCAGTTTATTCTCTTTCAGAAAATACTGAAAAGCAAATGCCGTTGTTGCAAATCCGTCGGGAACGCGGATGCCTTTGCTGCCAAGGGAAAACAACATCTCACCTAAAGAAGCATTTTTACCGCCCACTTGTGCAACATCTGTATTGCGCAGCTGACTGAATGGTATAACAAAAGGAGAAGATGACATACGTACACGATTTATTGTATGTACAATATATCAGTTTTTATTAAGAAACGGGAGATTTCACCGTATGATTAATATCAACTTTCAACCAGTTCACCGTATAAATCAAAATCGGTAGCATCATAAATTTTCACGTGACAGAAGTCGCCGATACGGCAGTAGTATTTCGTGGCATCAATGAGCACCTCATTATCCACTTCAGGGCTGTCGGATTCCGTTCTGCCGACAAAGTATCCACCCTCTTTTCTGTCGATAAGCACCTTGAAAGTCTGGTCGACTTTATCCTGATTTTTCTGATAAGATATTTCCTGCTGAATAGCCATCAGTCTTCCGGCGCGCTCCTCTTTCGTGTCAGCATCCACATTATCTTCCAACAGGTAGGCAGCAGTATCATCTTCGTGGGAATACTGGAATACACCCAGCCGTTCAAACTGCATCTCCTGCACAAAATCGCACAAATCCTGGAAATCTTCTTCCGTCTCACCCGGAAATCCGACCAGCATGGTTGTGCGGATAGCAATCCCCGGCACTTTCGCACGAATCTGTTCTATCAGTTCACGGGTTTCCTGCTGCGTTATCTGGCGCTGCATGCGTTTCAGCACATTATCGTTGGCGTGCTGCAATGGAATATCGAGATAGTTGCACACTTTCTCACAGGCCACCATGGCGTCGAGCACATCCATCGGGAATTTGCTCGGATAGGCATAATGCAAGCGAATCCATTCGATACCTTCCACTTCATTCAATGCGTACAGTAACTTCGCCAATGCTCTTTCCTTGTAGATATCGAGTCCGTAATACGTGAGTTCCTGCGCAATCAGCATGATTTCCTTCACGCCTTGTCTGGCGAGGCTTTTCGCCTCACTGACGAGTTCTTCTATTGGTCGGGAAATATGTTTACCGCGCATCAGTGGTATTGCGCAGAATGTGCAGGTTCTGTTACAGCCTTCAGAAATTTTGAGATAAGCATAATGCTGCGGGGTCGTCAGGAAACGCTCACCTATCAGTTCCTGCTTATAGTCTGCGTTGAATTTCTCAAGTATCTGAGGCAACTCCAGCGTACCGAAGAAAGCATCTACCTGCGGTATTTCCACTTCGAGATCGTCTTTGTAGCGCTGGGAAAGACAACCTGTGACATACAGCTTATCTATTTCGCCCTGATCTTTAGCATCTGCATATTGCAGTATTGTATTGATGGATTCTTCTTTGGCGCGATCGATAAAACCACAGGTATTAATGATAACGATATTGGCATCAGACTTTTCTGACTGATGTTCCACATCTATTTCATTAAATTTCAGCTGACTCACCAATACTTCGGAATCTACCAGATTTTTGGAGCAGCCAAGTGTAATGACATTGACTTTATCTTTCTTGTGCGTACGTGCTTTCATTGTAGCACAAAGGTACAAAACAAACGCCTATCCTTTCCTGCCGTATGCTTCGGAACGTTAAAATATAGGTTAAGATTCTTTGATAAACCCGATTCTCGTTCTCTCCAGCTGCGCAGTGCTTAATTTATCCTTATTCATCAGATAATCGAGTACTTCATACACATCGGCAAACTGCTGCTCATGTTCGGCCAGTTTATCCGCTAATACCTGAAAATGCAGCATATACTGCCTTATTTTCACAAATGTTCGCATGATGGCAATGTTTACCTGAATAGCTTTCGGACTATTCAATACACCGCTAAGCATGGCTACTCCTTGTTCAGTAAACGCATAAGGCAGGTATCGGGTACCGCCATAATTTGAGGTGACAGATTGGCACCTCAAATTATCAAACTCTTCTTTGGTCAATTGAAACATAAAATCATCCGGGAAACGATCTGAATTTCTATTTACCGCCCGTTTCAGATACTTTGTTTCCATTTCATATAAATCTGCCAGATCATAATCCAGCATTACACGCACACCTCTGAATGTGTGAATTTTGGTATGAATAACATCCATTTCCATACAATAACTCCTTTATGTATATAGAGACATACACGACATGAATTCCATAAAAAAAATGAAAAAAATTACTGAAAAAGTGTCTCAATAAAGGCTTGTCGGTTAAACACCTGCAATTGATCCATCCTTTCTCCCAA
>JADLAH010000325.1 GCA_020848315.1 Chitinophagales bacterium
ACAGGGGAAGGGTCTGCAGATATGAGGTGGACGGAAATGGCGCATGTCTATAATTATTTTCTCAAACATCCCAATCAGATATTTTTTGGTGTCGGTGTTCCCAAGCGGGAAATCATGCTGATAAATATCGGTGATGTAGTATTGTCTGATATTGGTATTGTCGGCGGCGTTTTATCGCAGGGAATTATTGGTGTATTGCTCGTGTATTGTCTGTATTTATATCCTTTGTACGTTTGGCGAAAAGTAAAGCACTACAAAAATGATATCTTCTTCAATACCGCCATTTTGGGGTGCGGAACTTCGTTTATACAATCGTTGTTTCAGGGAGCCGTTTTTTATAGTCCCTTTGGGCTTATGCTCTTCATGATTATTGTGGAATATTACAGGGTAAAAGAAAAACTATACTGGAAAGCACAGGCTGAAAAATCTGCGATATGAAACGTTTTGCAAAAATAGGATTTTTGGTGCTCGCGGCTATTTTAACACTGCGTGTCTGCCTGTCTTTTAACAAGAAGAAAGATAAGGATGTCTTGAAAATTCAACAGAAAGCAGTTGCTGTAAAATATACGCCGCAAATAACCGAAGGCACTGCGGTCAATCCCGGAGTTTTCGGTATCAATATCGGATTCGCGTTGCGTCGCGAACTCGACAAAGACAGCGGATTTGTGCAGTTATTGCGCAATTTGCAGCCCAACTCACTCCGTTTTCCGGGTGGCACAGTGGCGAACTATTACCATCCGCATTTGCCCGTGTATGGCTATAAGGTGGGCGAGATTCCCGGTAGTCTGGGCAGCCTGTATATGGAGCAGCAAAAACGCAGTGAAAACATCCTGCACAATTTTATCCGATTGTGTAAACAGGTCAATACAGGCGCGGTGTATTGCGCGAATGTACTGACCGGCACGCAGGAGGAAATCTTCTACGTATTGGATGAATTGATTAAAAATCAGATTCCCATTCTTGGTGTAGAGCTGGGTAATGAATTCTGCTTGATGGAATACCGAAAGAAATTTCCGGATGCAGATACTTACATCCAACTTGTGGCATCTACTGCCGCCGCTATACGCACACGCTATCCGGGATTGAAAATTGTGGTGATAGGTGCGGATGGTGTCGCTGAAAATGATATGGGCGCCCGCGGTAAATTTATGCGCGGATGGAATCAGCGACTGGCCAAAGAGAATTTTTACGATGCGTATGCGCACCATCCTTATCGTGATTGTCCATCCTGCGACAAATCGGATTACTTCGACAAAGTGTATACCTCCAACCTGCAGGCGCTGGCGCCCACTGCAACGGACTACTTGAAGCAATTGGGCTTTCAATTGGCCGGTATCTACGGCTCTCAGCGTAAACTGTGGCTGACGGAATGGAATCTCGGCAATCTGCAATATCTTGATAATACCATGATGCAGGGCGCATTTGTGTACGAGTCATTCCTGCAGCTGATAGCGCTGAACGCGCAGTACAACAATTTCTTTGAGGTAACGCATCTGCATTCCATGGATGGCATTATCCATCCGCAGAAAGGCAGTATGACGCCCTTGCTGGCAGCGGGCAATAATTATGCATCGGTGCAATATTTTGCGTTCCGGTATTTATCCAACACGCTCGTGGCTTCCGCGAAAGTGGCGGCCGGAAAGATGGAAACCAAAGACACGGCGGTGGCCAGGGCTTTGGTGCTGCACACATTTTCCGATAAACAAAAAGGCAAGGTGTATGTCCATTACGTAAACCGTTCCGGACGAAAAATTTCACTGGATATGAATATTCAGTTACCCAAAGGAAAAACCTTGCAATGGCAGGCAGTGGAAGCCGAGGTGCCCTATGCTACTGCCGGGAAAACATTTTTTGAAAAAGAATATCCTGCTAAACTGCGGCCGGTGCAACTCAGAAAGGGAAATGTTTCCCCAAAAAATATTGCGATTGCGCCTTACAGTTTCGGCTATCTGGAATATCCTTTGTGATTTCGCTCGACCCACAACGCCCCCTTAATTCCCTGCTTTCAAAGTGGGAAGTCAGGGAAACGCTATAGATTTACTTTGTTTATTTCATCACCTGTTTGATGATGCCGAGTTTGCCGACATAAGGCGGATAGCGGAGCGGCACATCCGGCCAGGTTACCTTGTTGCACACCGCTTTTCGGTGGGTGAAGGTATCGAAACTATATTTGCCGTGATAGGCGCCGAGTCCGCTGTTGCCCACGCCGCCAAACGGTAAATCCGGATTGATAAAATGGGAAATGGTGTCATTGACGCAGCCACCGCCGAAGGAGATGGATTGCAGGCATTTCTGCTGATTGGCGTAGCTGTTTGAAAATATATAGAAAGCCAGTGGTTTCTCAAATTGTTTCACGATGCTGATGGCTTCCTCTATCGAGTGGATGGTGAGCACCGGCAGAATCGGACCGAAGATTTCGTCCTGCATCAGCGGATGTTCCAGCGATTGTATCTTAATCAGCGTCGGCGCGATGTATCGGGTGTCGGCATCCGTTTGTCCGCCTACGATACATTCTCCATCGGTAATCATATCTGCCAGTCGGCGGAAATGACGGTCGTTGATGATTCTCGGATAGTCGGCGCTGTCCTGCGGATTATTGCCATAAAATTCCTTCACCGATTTCGCGAACGCGGCATAGAATTTTTCTTCCACCTCTTCGTGCAGCAACAGATAGTCCGGTGCCACGCAGGTCTGGCCTCCATTGAGGAATTTGCCCCAGGCAATCCTGCGCGCGGCCACTTCTATATCCACGCTTTTATCCACGATACACGGACTTTTTCCGCCCAGTTCCAATGTCACCGGTGTGAGGTATTCCGCGGCTGCCCGCGCCACCGTTCTGCCTATTTCCACGCCGCCCGTAAAGAAAATATAATCGTAGCGGTGCGACAGCATATCGGTGTTGTCGGTATGTTCGTCGAGTACGGCCAGGTAGCTTTCAGAAAAGGTGGAGCCGATGATATCCTGTAGGACTTTGTACGTGTGCATGGCTGCCCGCGGAGGTTTGATGATGCAGGTATTGCCGGCCGCTATCGCGCCCACTACCGGCGCCAGCGTCAGCTGTAGCGGATAGTTCCACGCGCCAATGACGAGTGTGACGCCGTACGGTTCGGGATAGATATAGTTGCGCGACGGAAAATTCGCGATGGTATCTTTGACGAGTTCCGGTGTCGCCCATTTTTTGATGTTTTTGAGCATCACACTGATTTCATCGTAGATCACACCGATTTCCGTGGCATAGGTTTCAAATTCCGATTTTCTGAAATCAGCAGTCAGGGCGGCATAGATATCCTGTTCCCTGTCCTGGATCGCTTTTTTTAAGTTTTTCAGCTGTTCAATTCTGAAAGAAATATCGCGCGTGGTATTGGTGTCAAAGAAGTCGCGCTGCTTGTCCAGTAATACTTTTACCGGTGATATTGTTTGTGTAGCCATGATGAATGAGTTGTAAATAAAGTTACGTAACTTTTTGAATTAAGCGCCTTGTTTGTGCATCTTTTAGTGGTGAAGACGAATAATGATAGATTGGAGAAGAACAGAATAGTTGCATTTGTCATAGCATGCGAGAGCCGGAGATTCATCATCTAATTTGCTTAGTAAATTTACAGTTTGGATAGGATTTGCAGCCATGAAATTTTCCAAATTTCCCTTTGCGTTCAATTAGTGTATCCCCACAGTTTGGACATTGATTTTTTAAGAGCGCTGTCTCCCGGCTTTGAATACTTTGTTTAATTGATCTGATGTGTTCTCTCTTATTATAAGAACCTTCCTGATTGGAAGCGACAATTTTCTGAAATATTAACTCTTTTTCAGCTTCGGAAAGATTTATCTTGGAGTAACTTTTTATCGTTCCAATAAGATGATGTAGGTTTATGACATCAGTCTGAGAAGTGACTTTGATGTTTGCCGTTGAAGAGAAAACAATAATCGAAACGTATTCAAGGTCTGGGTAATCGTTTAAGCATCTTCTTAATGTTTTTATATGTCCCTCATTTTGCCTAATAGGATTGTAGAATTTGGATTTGTAACTATATATAACCTGAGTCCAGTGTTCTGATTTTTCGTTTCCAACAATCC
>JADLAH010000326.1 GCA_020848315.1 Chitinophagales bacterium
CCGCAAGCAGGGTCAAGAAATTTAAGTGTGCTTAGTTTTTTATGAAATTCGGGCAGTTTGTTTTTGTTGTCTTTTACGCTTTCAAACTCTTTCCAAAGTTCGTCAAGAAAAAGCGGTTTAATGAGTTTTAAAATGTTGGTTTCGCTGGTGTAATGTGCTCCAAGATTTCTGCGTTCCTTCGGATTCATTACACTTTGAAACATTGAGCCAAAAATTGCAGGCGAAATTTTACTCCAATCAATGTAAGTGCAATCCAAAAGGGCTTGACGCATTTTACTGTCGAAACTTGCCGTAGGCAAGTTTTCTTCAAACAACTTTCCGTTTACATACGGAAAGTCAGCAAGTTGCTCGTCAAGGTTTTTAAATCTTTTGTCTTTTGGTGTGTTTAGCACCTGAAAAAGTTCTTGCAGTTTGGCTGCTAGGTCGCTACCGTCAATATTGGTGCGTTGTTCAATGTATTCTTGAAATTGTTGTTTTTCAAAAATGGTTGTGTCTTCGGCAAATAAGCAGAAAAGCAAACGAACCAAGTAAACTTCTAAAGGGTGTCCTGTGTAGCCAATTTCTTCAAGTCTGTCGTGAAGTTTGCCCATTAACTCGGCTGCTTTGATGTTAGCCGGGTCTTGTTCTTTGTAAACTCTCTTTTGGTAGCCAAGTAAGTAACCGAAATGCTGAACATTGTTTACAAGGTCGTTGAGTTTAAACTCAATTATCTTTGTTTCTTCAAGGTCGTGTAAACGGAAATTTTCAAAGTCTGAAATGAGAATGTATTTCGGTAATTCGTGTTCTTTTAGTCCGTGTAAATACTCTTTGGCTTGTTCAAATGCTTTGTCAAGGTTTTTGCCCCGACTTTTCATTTCAATTAAAATCGTCCCTTTCCAAAGTAGGTCAATGTAGCCGTCTTTATCGTCCAATTTTTTGACTCTATGCTCAAAAGTCGAAACTCGTTTGCTTGTGATGCCAAACACATTAAAGAACTCCACTAAAAATGGCTTTGCGTCTGCTTCTTCATTTGACGTGTCCGCCCATTCTTTTGAGAACTTTAATGCTCTGTCTTTTATTTCGTTCCAACTTAATACCATTTTTAGATTGTCAATTTGCCAAAATTGAATTTACAACAAATTTGCTAAAAATAATATTAAATACAAAAAGGGTATAAATAATGTCGTAATAATTGTTTCCCGTTTTCGATATGGTTTGTATTTTGTTTGCCCGTCAGAATGTGTTGATATTTATAATCTATTGTTTTGTGTTGCGCAGGCTTATACCTAATCATATTTATTTCAAACTCCAGTCGTATTTATCCAGATTCTCGATGCAGTGTTTGAGCAATAATACACTGGCTTCAATATCGGCCTTGTGCGCCATTTCTATCACTTGGTGCAGGTGACGGGTTGGGATGGATATAGCGCCTGCAATTGCACCGGTTTTTCCCATGCGCTGTATGCCGGCAGTGTCCGTGCCGCCCATCGGCAATACTTCCGGTTGCCATTTGATTTTATATTTGGCCGCGATTTCCTTCTGATACTGTATCATGCGGTAATCGCAGATGGTAGAGGCATCCATGATTTTGATGGCTGCGCCATGTCCCAGTTTGGTGATTTGCTCCTCCGCTTTCGCATCCGGCAAGTCGTAGGCAATAGTGGTATCCAGCCCGAATCCGAAAGTCGGATTGATGTTGTGTGCCGCCACATTGGCACCGCGGATGCCCACTTCTTCCTGTACGGAGAAAACAGCATACACATCGTATGGACAGTTTTTCAGCAGTTTTAAAGTCTCAATCAGGATATATACTGAGACGCGGTTGTCGATGGATTTGCAGTTAACGCACTCGCCCATTTCAATCAACTGACGGTCGCGGGTAATGGTGTCGCCGATAGCCACATATTTTTCTACTTCTTTTTTCGGCATTCCAAGGTCAATAAAAAAATCGCTGATCTGTACGGTTTTGTTGCGCTCTTCCGCCGACATGATATGTATCGGCTTGCTGCCCATAACACCTATCAGATCTTTCTTTCCGTGCACAATCACACGCTGCGCGGTGAGTGTCTTCGGGTCAAATCCACCCAATGTATGAAAGCGCAGGAATCCGTTGTCGTCAATGTGTTTCACGATGAAGCCAATCTCATCCATGTGCGCCGCAATCATTACGCGTTTGCTGCTGTCTTTCCCTTTCTTGATGGCATATACATTGCCGATGTTGTCCTGTTCAACCTTGTCAGCGAGTCCTTTGATATGCTTTAATACCAGACTTCTGATTTTCTGTTCATACCCCGGTGCGCCCGGTGCTTCGCAAATCTGTGCGAGTAATTTTACATCTGTCTTCATTTCTGCTTATTGATTTTTATGGTGTTGGCGGAGAATTATCAGTCCCGCCCGCTGATTTTTTCTTACACAAAGGTACTATTTTATTTAATTCACTATCTTTAAGAAAATAAACCACCCTATGTCGATACTAAATAATATGGCCGGCGTTTTGTTAAAACCGGCCATCAAGGAAATGAGCAGAGCGAGATTGCCGATGCTGGATGGGAAAGTATATTTACACGGACTAAAAGATGAAGTTGAAATCATACGGGATGAATGGGGTATTGCCCATATTTACGCCCAGAATAAAAACGACTTATTATTCGGGCAAGGCTATGTGCACGCGCAGGACAGGCTGTTTCAGATGGAACTCAACCGATTGGTGGCAAGAGGCAGATTGAGTCAGATTATCGGCGACAAGGGACTCGATACCGACCGCGTGTCGCGCACGATGGGCTATGAGCGCGTGGCCAAGAAAGACTGGGAACTCTTCGGCGAAGAGGAGCAGCAACTGATTATTGATTATTGCAACGGGATTAATGCGTATATAAAAAGTGAAGACTTCAAGTTGCCGGTAGAATTTACCTTGCTGAAACATCAGCCGGAAATGTGGGAGCCTATGGACGTGGCATCCTTCAGCCGCATGTTGATTTCATTGCTTACCTGGGGCTGGTACGATGAGATTATCCGCGCCAAACTGATAGAGGCAGTCGGTCCGGAAGCCGCCGCCGAAATGGACAATACCTATCCGAAAGAAAATCCTGTAACGCTGACCAAAGGTATTGAATTCAATATTCCGGATGTGTCCGGCAAATTTGAAGCGATGAAAGGTCCTTACATGCCGCAGCTGAGCGGTAGCAATGCCTGGACGATTGCAGGCTTCAAAAGTAAAACAGGTAAGCCTTACTTGTGCAATGATCCGCACCTGACGCTGAAGAATCCGAATATCTGGTATATGAATCACCTGCATTGTCCGGAAATGCATGCCAGTGGCGTGTCCGCGCCAGCACTGCCGATGGTGCAGATCGGCCACAACGATAAGGTGGCCTGGGGCATTACCTTGTCCTACACCGACCTTGAAGATGTATTCATCGAGAAGTTTACCGACGAAAGCTGTACGACTTATATGCACGAAGGCAAGCTGAAGGAAACCGTGATTTACGAAGAAAAGATATTCGTCAAGGATCAGCAAATGCCACACATAGAAAAGGTTTATGAAACGGTGCACGGAACGCTGATTTCCGATGTGAGCGGGCATTCGAACAGGAAGCTGACGCTGTGCTCGATGGCCTATAAATCAGGCACTTCCATCCGCGGCTGGTTCTTGCTGAACAAAGCCAAGAACTGGAATGATTTTGTGGATGCCATACAGCTTATCACCGCACCCGGACTGAATATCGTGTATGCCGATGTGGAAGGCAATACCGGCTATTACAATTCGGGTAAAGTGCCGGTGCGCGATAGGGCTACCGCGGCTGTGCCTCAGGAAGGCTGGACCGGCGAACACGACTGGAAGTCATTTGTGCCTTTCGAGGAAATGCCGCATGCGCTGAATCCGGAGAAAGGATATATCGTCACGGCCAACCACAAGATAGAACCGGATGATTTTCCGCACTTCCTCGGCGATATTTATATGAATGGCTACCGCGCGAACCGGCTCGATAAGATGATACAGCGCAAGGAAAAATTGGAGCCGAAAGATTTTACGGAGATGCAGATGGATTTCCACTGTACGCCGGGAAAATTGTTTGCCGCGCATTTTCAGGATATCCAGATGGATACTGTGGAGCTGCAACGCTATGTCGACA
>JADLAH010000327.1 GCA_020848315.1 Chitinophagales bacterium
AGTTAAAATTTACCATCATGAAAATTTATCAGGTCGATGCATTTACCAATCAGGTATTTAAAGGTAATCCCGCTGCCGTGGTGCCGCTGGAAAAATGGTTGGATGATGCATTGATGAAAAATATCGCGGCAGAGAATAATCTATCCGAAACCGCGTTCTTTGTACAAGCAGGTGATGTTTTCCAGATACGATGGTTTACACCTGCTGTCGAAATAGAATTGTGCGGACACGCCACACTTGCTTCGGCGTATGTCATCTTTCATTATCTGCAATACGACAAAGAACAGATTCACTTCACCTGTCAGGTGGGCGATTTATTTGTAACCCGAAAAGACGATTGGATAACACTGAATTTTCCGGCGATAGAAACGCAGCCCGTCAAGTCCATTCCTGCCGTGCTGTCAGCGGCCATCGGTTCGCATCCGCTGGCATTGTATGATTCCGATTCCAAACTGGTGGCATTGCTGGAAAGTGAAGATGATGTACTTCGTTGTCAGCCGGATTTCGCGTTGATTGTACAGCTGGAAAAAAATCTTATTATTACTGCAAAAGGAAATGAAGTGGATTTTGTATCACGCTTTTTTGCACCTAAATCCGGCATTAACGAAGATCCCGTAACGGGTTCTGCACATGCCGTGCTCATTCCGTTCTGGTCGAAAAAATTAAATAAAAACGAACTGACGGCAGTGCAATTGTCAGAACGAACCGGCTATCTGAAGTGTAAGTTATTGCAGGACAGAGTAGAAATGAGCGGTCAGGCGGTATGCTATCTGATCGGCGAAATCTTTGTATAATCAGCTACTTGTTTTTGGTTATTTTTCGTAGCTTTATTGCTATGAAAAAATTATACATCCTACTCTTGATAAGTGTGAGTGTATTACTTTCCTGCAAAAAGGAAGGAGACAGACAGCGCACGAACTATTCCTATCAGGAATATCCGTCTATTATACAGGACAGATTCGGAAGACAACTGATTTTGCACGGTCTTAATACATCCAGTAGTGCCAAATCGCATCCTGAGCGCCTGCCCTGGATTGAAGAACGCCATGTGGAACGCGAAGCCAAAGAATACGGATTTAATTTTGTCCGCTATCTCATTTTCTGGGATGCTATCGAGCCGCAGAAGGATGTCTTTGATGAAGCGTATCTGGATAAAGTGGAACAGCGCGTCAACTGGTATGCATCGCGTGGCATGTACGTGATGCTGGATATGCACCAGGATTTGTATTCCCTGAAATTTGGTGGTGATGGCGCACCCGAATGGGCTTGTCGTACCAATGGAATGGCACCAATAAGCCTGCCCGGAGAAACACCGTGGTGGCTCAAAAATATTGACCCTGCAGTGATTACTTGTTGGGTGAACTTCTGGGCTTATACCGATCACAAGGATTTACAGGATCATTATATATTGGCCTGGAAGAAAGTGATGCAGCGGTTTAAGAATAATCCATATGTAATAGGATATGATTTGATGAATGAACCCTGGGGCGGCGATTTAATTAAAGTTTTTATCACGGGTGAGTTTGAACGCAATCAACTGTCTGCGTTTTACAATCGTATGATACCGCAATTGCGCACGGTCGATAATCAGAAACATTTCTTCTTTGAACCAACGCCGGCGCCGGTAACTTTCGGGGCACCTTCCAACCTTCCAAAAATCAGCGATAGCAGGAGTGTTACAAAATTGGGCTATGCACCGCATTGCTATCCGTACGATACACACGAGGGCGGAGGTTATACTGCCAGTTCAAAACAACAGTTGAAAGACTGGGAACGCGAGCGAAAAAAAGATGTCGCGCTGCATGGAGGCATTCCGCTGGTGTGCGGAGAATTTGGTTTGTCGCCTACCAATGCCGGATATGAGGAATATCTCAGAGATGTGAATGCCATGTTCGACCGCAATCAGTGGCACTGGACATACTGGAGCAATGACCGCGGCGGATGGAGTCCATTTGACGGCGACCAGGTCCTTCCGCTGGCTCAGCATCTGTTGCGTGTTTTCCCGCATGCTACTGCCGGAAAAATCAATACATTCAGCTTTGACCCTGCGACAAAGGTATTCAACATGAATTATGTCAATAACGCATCTGTACCGATGCCGACAGAGATATTCATTCCGCGTCAGTTGTATCCGGGTGGATGGAAACTGAATATTTCCGGTACTTCAGACTATACACAGACATTTGATGAGGCCACGCAAATCCTGAAAATCCGGGCAACGGAGGACAATGCCAGCATATCAGTTGAAATTGTGGCGGATTAATGCAGATGCCTTTTTTGTTAGGCAGATTTGATTTTTTAAATTAATTTTGAAAACCAGCCGGATGCTCAAAATCCAACATTTAGCCATTCCGGTTGTTTAATCAGAAAATAAGATAGTATGATCATTCCTAAAAAAGTGGAAAAAGCATTGAACGACCACCTCGAACTGGAGGCAAGTGCCGTATTCAGTTATCTGGCTACAGCGGCCTGGTGTGAAAAAGAAGGGTTGGAAGGCTGTGCTAAATTCTTTCGCAAACAATCAGATGAAGAGCATGTGCATTTCATGAAATTCTTTGATTATATCAATGAAGTGGGCGGACATGCCATAGTGCCTGCTGTAAAGCAACCTAAAACAGACTTTAAAGATGTATTGGAAACCTGCGAATCCGCTTTGAAAGGCGAGCAGAAGGTGACGAAGTCAATTTACAATATAATAAAAGTGGCTCGTGAAGAAGAAGATCACGCCACCATAGATTTCCTTCGCTTCTTTGTAGATGAACAAAGAGAGGAAGAAGTGCAGTTCAATCGCATCATCGACAAGATTAAGCTGATTGGAAAAGGCGCGCAAAGTCTCTATTATATTGATAAGGAATTTGAAAAAATCAGCACCCAAAAACCTGCCGGCGGTGCACAAAACGCAGAGAAAGCATAGTCTGACCGTATGAAACAACCCGCAGCTATTCCC
>JADLAH010000328.1 GCA_020848315.1 Chitinophagales bacterium
AGACAGCGGAATCCTGCCGCGACTGAAAATATTTGTACAGCATCGCCAACCTATAGTAGGGCTCCGCCATTTTTATACCCAACTCCAGCGATCGGACATAATGCTGTTTGGCCGTCTGCAAAAGATAGTGCTGATCGTACTCCGACTGCCCTTTACGCAATTCGCTGTCGAGCGTCCACGCGTAGTAATAATTGGGCAAGGTAGCTGCTGACAAGTGCGCGATATCCGCCTCCATAATCGACAACTGCGTTTTCCATGCTGCATTGCGGCGCACCGTATACATACCGGCCACCACAAACAAAACAGCCGCCACCAACCACATCGGAAACCGATATTGTTGAATGGCTATATTTTTTTCCTTCAGCCATTGCTGACCGCCCACTATGAGCATTGGAATAAACCACGCACTCGGCAGAAACATGGCTCTGTCCGACATCAGTCCGGGATAGGTAAAAGTGAGATTGTTATACATCGCCAAAGAAGCAAGAAAAAACAAACCGAAACAAGCTTCCATCTTACGACCGCGGAATGTTGCAATGCTGTAATACAACAAAACGCCGAACACCACATATCCGAGCAGCGCGACCGGTGCCGTTGCCTCCACCACCGGAACAGCCCCATAGCCGTAGTAAAACGCCATCGGATACGGGAAGAACATCAACTTCAGGTAAGTGAGAAAAACCTGCATCGTTGTGCCCAGTTTATAGGAAATACTATTGAACTCCACCAATGGATTTTCGTCAAAATAAAAAGGACGAAACAACCACTCCCGGATGGCAAAAATAAAAATGACGGGAATAATCAGGTATAAGAATGTGAGTCCCGCTTTTTTGTATAACGCAAAACGATTCGGATAAAAAAACAAAATTATCCCGATAAAAAACAGGAACGGAAGTGACGATAATTTGGCAAATAAAGCACCTGCAAACAACAGCAAGGAATACACCAGTTTTTCGGGTTTATTTTCCTGCTGATCGAGGTATTGCAACAACATATATAAGGCGCCAAAACCACAGATAAAACTCAGCAACTCCTGTCTGTTTTTCAGCGATGCCACTACTTCCGTATGCAGCGGGTGCACAATAAAAAACAAGATGGAAACAGCTATTGCTACGGGATATTTTCCGGCGGTAACTTTCTGCAGAAAACGCCCCAACAACAATACACAAATGGCATACAACACAACATTAAAAAAGTGGCTTACATGCGGATTAAATCCGAAGATTTCTTTTTCTATCGCGAATGTGATGGGCGAAAAAGGACGATAATCGAACTGATAATTTTCATGTGTAACAAACGGACTGGTGAGGATACCCGGAATACCGGAAAATCCTTTCATCACGTGCACATTTTCATAAATATCGATACTGTCGTCGAGAGAATATTCATTGCGGATGGTATTGCCATACAACAGAAACACCAACAACACCCACAGCCATTGCACGCGGGAAGATTGCAACAACACCGACAGTCCAGACTTTTGTGCTGTCGCTGTCTCCACCTTGCTGGTCGCCGGATTTTTTTTCTGTTGCTTCATCCGAAAGGAAATTCCATTCTCCGAATTTATTGAAATATTCTCAAAATCGTATCTTTATACTTATGCCAGTTATTTCTGTTGTCATTCCGGTGTACAATGCCGCCAGTCTGCAGACGCTGGTCAATGCCATCCTCACGGCAGTGCCCGACCATCCGGAAATCATCCTGATTGACGATTGCAGTCCGCAGCACGCCGGCTATGCCGATGAATTGCAGCAACTGTCCTATCCACAGCTGCGCTATTTCCGGACAGACCGCAATATCGGGCAGGACAAGGCCACCGCGCTGGGCATCAGCATGGCCAACGGCGAATACATCATCACCATGGACGACGACCTGGAATTCCCGGCTACGGAAATCCATCAACTGCTACGGCTGGTGTCTCAACAAAAGATTCTGATTGGCTACGGCATGCCGACACGTCCGAAAAACAGCTGGTTTCGCGTCAGCACACGGTATTTGTATTACTTCGTCATCAACAGGATGAAATATCCCGTTTTTTCGAGTTTCCGCATTTTGCACCACTCCCTGCGTCCGGTTGTTTCGGCAGCGCACGAACAGGCACACTTCTGTCTGGATAAACTGCTGCTCACCCACACCTCGCAGGTTGGACACACGCCGGTGCGCTATCATCCGAAAGACAGCAGCCGCTATTCCGCCTATCGACTATTCCGGAAATCGCTCCTGTTTTTTCGCTATCGTCCGTAAAAATGCACGGCAGCACGGCGGATATGTTTTTGAAAAAAGTGTATCTTGTTGCACAAACTGCATCTATGAGCAACGCAAAAAAAGAGGAATACCGAAAACTGGTCCTGTCGCCGTTTTTCAAAGCCGGATTACTGAAAGTATTGCCGATGGCCGGTATCGCCGGATTGAAAATCACGGAACTGGATGAGCAGCAGTGCAAGGTAACAGTACCTTACAAATACATCAATAAAAATCCGTTTAACACCACCTATTGGGCCGTGTTGGGCATGGCTGCGGAGATGGCGAGCGGCGCGCTGGTGCAGATGTACACGCACAAATGCCAGCCCTCCGTATCGATGTTTGTAACGGGCTGCGACGCGAAATTCATCAAACGCGCGACAGGGCTCACCACCTTTGTGTGCAACGACGGAAAAATTGTGGCAGATGCCGTAGAAAAAGCCATCAGCACGAAGGAAGGACAAAAAATCGTGAATAATGTGAAGGGTTACGACAAGAACGGCGAGTTGCTGGCCGACTTCAATTTTGAATGGAGCATCAAAGCCAGGAGTAAATAATCATGGCATATCTATAAAATCACGTTGGGGGCTTGCTGCGCAAGCCCCCAACGTTTTAAAACCAGTCAGTCTGTTATGAATTAATACGGATGAAAGGTCACCATACCGGTTTCCACATCATACATACCACCCACTATCTTTATTTTACCTTCCGTTTCCAGTTCCGCGATAATCGGACTCTCTCTTCTGATGCGCTCCATGGTCAGGTCAATATTTATCTCTGTTACATTTCTTACAAACACCGGATTCGAGCCGGTTCTGTTTTCCTGCGTTTCCTTCTCCTGATAGATGGCAGGTTGGATTTTATTCAGCAAGGTGGTCAGGTTGCCCATTTCCACGTGATTGCAGGCACCGACAATAGCGCCGCACTTGGTATGTCCGAGTACAACAATCACTTTCGTGCCCACCACTTTGGTGGCGAATTCCATACTTCCCAGGATATCTTCATTCAAAATATTACCCGCAATCCGGATGCTGAAAATATCGCCTAAGCCCTGGTCGAAAATCAACTCCGCGGAAGTGCGGCTGTCGATACAACTAAGGATGGTGGCGAACGGAAACTGACCGCTGGAGGTATCGTTGACCTGTTGCAGTAAATTGCGGTTAGCCTTCAGGTTTTTCACGAATCTTTCATTTCCTTCTTTCAGGATGTCAATCGCCAGATCCGGCGTCAGATTGCTTTGTGTTTCTTTTGAATGTGTATACATAGGCGTGCTATTTGGTGAAATGAATAATCCGGTTTGTGTGCTCACTTCTCCCATATTCCGCCGTCACAGCGAATGCAAAACAAACTAATGAAAAGGAAGAAAAAGCAACAATTCTTTCCAACTAACGCAGCATAATCAAAAAATGTTCCCGAAGGATGATTTTTTTTGAAAAAGAATGAGCGGAAAATTAGAGATACATTATCCCGAAGTTTGATTCTACAATTGAAATCGAAGGTGGGATATTTAATTGAGCTTTTCGTCTACGGTCAGAGACCGTCAGATTTAATACAATACTGACCCTGTGGAACACTGGCGCGAAACGGGATTATTGTTTGCAGCAGTTGGCTAATGTTCTACCTGGTGCAATGTGGCAGGTGACGCTGCGCTAAAACACCTGCCACAGGCGGGGATTTTATACCCCTAATGAAAC
>JADLAH010000329.1 GCA_020848315.1 Chitinophagales bacterium
CCTACTGCACCAACGGAAAAGCCATTTACCAAATCTGTATGAAAACAGGCGAAGAAGCTTTGGTAACCCATTTTCTAAGCCCTGATGAACTTTGGAATAAAACTTTTTCAATTGAAAATGGGAAATTGACAATTGAAAATGAATGGCGGGAAAAGTTTGCCAATGTTCCGTTTGAGGACAAAAGCGGAAGTTGGCAGTTACGATATTATCAGGAAATTGCCGTTCAACGCACCGTTGAAGCCATTGCACAAAGCAAAGAAAGAATTTTGCTCACCCTTGCCACAGGAACAGGAAAAACGGCAATCGCTTTTCAAATAGCTTGGAAACTTTTTCAAACCCGTTGGAACTTGTCTGCAATAGGTTCAGACTACATTCCGAGAAGACCAAGAATTTTATTTTTAGCCGATAGAAACATATTAGCCGACCAGGCATACAACTCCTTTTCGGCATTTCCCGAAGATGCTTTGGTGCGGATAAAACCCAATGAGATTAAGAAAAGCGGAAAAGTGCCCACCAACGGCAGCATTTTCTTTACCATTTTTCAAACCTTTATGACTTCTCCAATGGAAAATGGAGAATTGAAAATTGACAATGAAACTAAGTCTACAAGCATTGCCGCTGAAGCAAACTCCAATTATCCATTATCCATAGTAAATTATCAATTATACCCTCCCGACTACTTTGATTTTATCATCATTGATGAGTGCCACCGTGGCGGAGCAAATGATGAAAGCAATTGGCGAAGCATTTTAGAATATTTCAGCCCAGCAGTTCAATTAGGTTTAACCGCCACACCCAAGCGAAAAGATAATGTGGACACTTACCGCTACTTTGGAGAACCGGTTTACATCTATTCGCTAAAAGATGGTATTAATGACGGTTTCTTAACGCCATTCAAAGTAAAACGCATCAAAACTACTTTGGATGATTACCGCTACACATCAGATGACACGATTGTAGAAGGAGAAATTGAAGAAGGCAAACTGTATGAAGAAAAAGACTTTAACCGCAACATTGAAATTGTGGAGCGAGAAGCCAAGCGGGTAAGCATCTTTTTAGATGAAGCCAACCAAAACGAAAAGGCAATTATCTTTTGTGCCAATCAAGGACACGCAGCATTGATAAGAGATTTGGTAAACCAAAACGCTAAGAGCAGAGACCCTTTTTATTGTGTTCGTGTAACCGCCAATGACGGAGAAGAAGGCGAAAGATTGTTGCGAGAATTTCAAGACAACGAAAAAACAATTCCAACCATTCTGACAACTTCGCAAAAACTTTCAACGGGAGTGGATGCACGAAACATTCGGAATATCGTTTTGCTTCGTCCGGTAAATTCAATGATTGAGTTTAAACAAATCGTTGGTCGTGGCACGCGATTGTTTGACGGAAAAGAGTTTTTTACCATTTACGATTTTGTAGATGCTTACAAACATTTTTCAGACCCTGAATGGGACGGTGAACCTTTGGAAGAAGTCCCCGGGCAAATTAATGAACCATCGGGCAAATACACCCCAAAAGGCCCCAAAGAACCAACAGATACTTCAACAGAATTTGCACCAAAAAAGGTTAAAGTCAAACTGCGAAACGGAAAGGAAAGAGAAATTCAGCACATGATTTCTACTTCATTCTGGAGTGCCGACGGCAAACCTATTTCCGCAGAAGAATTTTTAAATAATCTTTTTGGAGAGTTGCCAAATCTTTTCAAAGACGAAGAAGAATTGCAAAAATTGTGGAGCAATCCTATCACCAGACGAACTTTATTGGAAAAACTGGAGGAAGCGGGCTTTCCAAAATCGGATCTGGTCGTTTTACAGAGTTTGGTAAATATGGAAAAAAGCGATTTGTATGATGTGTTGGAATACGTTTTCAATGGCGACGATATCGCAATGACAAGAGAAGCCAGAGCCAAAGCAGCCGAAGCGACCATTTTTGCTTTACTCAACGACAAACAAAAAGAGTTTATCACTTTCGTGTTGAGCAAATACATTGAAACAGGTGTAGACGAACTCGACCAGGAGAAACTGCCTATTCTGTTAACCAATAAGTACCAATCATTGGAAGATGCCAAAGAATTACTGGGAGAAATTCCAGACATTCGGAGACTGTTTATTGAATTCCAGGAACATCTTTACAAAGATAGAGTTGCCTGATACTACACACCCTCTTCCCGCTCCTTCCATTGCACCTGTTCCTGCTCCATCCAATCCTGAACAGTCTGTCGGGTGATGGCGAGTTCTGCTTCCGACATCAGCCGTATCTTTTCGAGTTGTGTGGAAATATCCTGTGTTACCTGCGCCTCTCCGGTCTCGGTATAGCGTCGGCGTTCCATGTCTCCTTTGAACGTGCGTTCGCGGATGGCCTCCTGCGCGGCATGCGCGATGCCATGTTCCAGATTGCGAAGCTGTTCATCATAAGGACCTTTTCCGGCAAACAATTTTGCGAATACCGGTGCCGTTTCCAGACAAATAAACAACAGCATAATGAAATAGCTGGGCAGTTGCGGCAACTGCGCCAGTCCGTCGAGGCGTGCCATCAGTCCGTCATATCCGGAAATAACAGGTTGCGCCTTTGCCATCGCGCTGTCGCGCTGCGCCTTCACCTGTAAAATCTGGCGTTCCCTTTCATCTATCAGCGGCTGATATTTTGCCTGCAGCTCTTTCATTTCCTGCTCTATCTTATCATACTGCATTTTCTTTTCCTTGTATACCGGCCCTTTGCCCAGCTTAAATGTCCCTTTCGTGCCTTCCGCCTCCCCGATAAACGCGTTGTACAACGTATCTCGGACAGCTGCCACTTTCGCTATCTCATTTTTGTAGTAGGCAATCTCATTGCGCAAACTGTCCGCCACCGGATCGAATTGTTTCTCTGTCTGCCGCTGGGCTTCAATGGCGAAAAGGCGCTGCTTTTCCGCTACTTTCTGCGCTATTTCCTTTTCAAAAATCTTCAGTTCCAGCGGCTTGGAAATGACAATAGCCAGAATGACTGCCAGCACCAGCCGCGGCAGTACCAACTTGAATTCCGACCAGAAACTGTCTTCCTTCCGAAGCGTGGAAACGATGAAGCGGTCGAGGTTGAAAATCACGAGTCCCCAGACTATACCGAATGCCACCGCGGGCAACACTTGCTGAAATACGGAAAACAACGCATAGCCACCCGAAAGCGAGGCTAGCAATCCGGTGAAAAACACGGTCGCACCGATACCGACATACTTTTGCTGTTCGGAATGCAGACTATTTTTCAGGATATCAGTGTTCGCACCGGAACACCACCAGAAAAAGGCCGTCATTGCAGGAATCGCTTTTTCCTTCTCTGTGCTTGTTGAATTGATCATAGTGTTAATACGTTGTATTATATACGTCGCAATTAACCCCTGCGTATTACAATGCGTTCCATCTGTGTAATAATTAATAAAAATTAAGATTTCAGCGACATTTTAACCCTGTCAAATTGTCACTATCCGTAATTTTTCGTAATTTTGCTGGCTATTTGCAGACCTTTTGCGGCGATGATTCCGCGAAACACGTAGAGAAATTAAAAATGAACGAATTACAAGATTATATCGAACACAAACAGCACGACGAATCCCGTCAGGGAGAAGCGCTGACGATACAACTGGAAGGTGCGGAACTGCGCAATAACAAGCATTTCTACATTGAAAGCTATGGCTGTCAGATGAACTTCAATGACAGTGAGATTGTAGCATCCATTTTGGCTAAACAGGGCTACTCGCTGACGGCAGATGTTTTCAGTGCGGATCTGATATTACTCAATACCTGCTCCATCCGCGAAAAAGCGGAACAGACCGTGCGTCAGCGACTGAGATCCATCAACGAACTGAAGGAACAGAAACCGGATATGCTGGTGGGCGTACTGGGCTGCATGGCGGAGCGATTGAAATCAAAATTACTGGAAGAAGAAAAACTGGTGGATCTGGTGGTGGGCCCTGATGCCTATCGCTCGCTGCCGGAATTACTGGCCGAAGCCGAAACCGGACAGAAGGGCGTGAATGTATTACTCTCGAGAGAAGAAACCTACGCGGATATTTCGCCGGTGCGATTGGATAAAAACGGCGTGACAGCTTTTGTTTCCATCATGCGCGGCTGCGACAATATGTGTTCATTCTGCGTCGTACCTTTCACACGTGGACGCGAACGCAGCCGGAATCCGGAATCCATACTTGCAGAAGCACAGGATTTATTTGACAGAGGCTACCGCGAAGTGACGTTGCTCGGACAGAATGTGGACTCGTACAAATGGAAGGGCGAACAAATGCAAACCGAAAAAGACGCGCCGACACTGGTGAATTTCGCGCAGCTACTGGAAATGGTGGCCAATATTCACCCGCATCTTCGGGTGCGCTTTTCCACTTCACACCCAAAGGATATCACCGACGAGGTGCTGCATACCATCGCTAAATACAACAACATCTGTAAATACATTCACCTGCCGGTACAGTCGGGCAACTCTGCCTGTCTGGAGCGCATGAACCGAACTTACGACCGCGATTGGTATATCGGCCGTGTGGATGCTATCCGCCGTATTATTCCGGACTGTGGCATCTCCTCTGATGTGATTGCAGGCTTCTGCGGAGAAACGGAAGAAGAACATGAAGATACCTTGTCCATCATGCGTTATGCGCAGTACGACTACAGCTATATGTTTTTCTACTCCGAACGCCCGGGCACGCTGGC
>JADLAH010000330.1 GCA_020848315.1 Chitinophagales bacterium
ATACCATTCAGAACTGGAGCTGGACATTCAGCAATAATTCTACATCTACCATACAAAATCCTACTACCTTATTTTCTTCACTCGGTACGCAAACCGTTACCCTGAAAATTACGACCAATGTGGGCTGTACGGATTCCATTGCCAAGACATTTACCGTGAACCGCAAACCGGTTCCATCATTTTTCAATCTCTTGTCATGTGCAGGCAATGCCACGACCTTTATTGATCAATCTATAGCAAATGCGGCTTCCCTGATTAATTGGAAATGGGATTTTGGTGGACTTGGCACAAGCAACGGCATCCAGAATCCTGCTTTCCGCTTTCCGGATGCTTCCAACTATACTGTAAAACTTGTGGCTACCAACTCTAATTTCTGTTCGGATTCTATCACCTTACCGGTGGCAGTAAATCCATCTCCGGTATCAGACTTTTCTTTTGATTCTGTTTGCGGCAGAAGCCCGGTATCCTATAAATTTCTGGCCACTGTAACGTCTCCAAGTACCATAACGGCGTGGAACTGGGACTTCGGTGATGGCGAAGGAGAAACCGCTATCCGAAACCCGCAACACGCCTACGACGAACCGGGTATTTATGAAGTCTCTCTGGCAGTGCGCTCTTCCAATCAGTGTTCAGACACCATCCAAAAACAGGTCAGGATTTATGACTTTCCAAACGTTGATTTTGAGGTTTCTTCCGCACAATGTGTCGGAAAGGAAATACAATTTACAGATATCTCCACCACACCCGATGGGTCGGATATTACCAAATGGACCTGGTATTTTGCAGGCTTAGCCACTTCCTCTCAACAAAATCCGAGATATCAGTTTAATACGGAAGGCAATTATACCGTGCAGTTGACCGCCACCAACGAAGTTGGTTGTTCCGGCACAAAACAGCGGTCTGTTGCCGTATCCTCGCTGACACAACCTAAGTTTACTTTTACGCCGGCCAACGGTCTGCCGCCACTGAATGTCTCCTTCACCAATCAGTCGCCGGTCAGCGGCAGCTATGTCTGGGACTACGGCGATGGTACGGCTCCTGTGGCTGCCTACAATCCGCCGGCACATATCTATACGGTGAAAGGCAGCTATCCCATCAAACTGATTGGCACGGATTTCCGCGGATGTGTGGACACGCTGACAAGATATATCCTTGTCGATAAAGCCTATCTCGATGGCGTCATTGCTGCTGTTATACTGATTCCTAACGGCAATTTCTACAAAGTGCAGGTGACGCTTCAGAATAATTCCAATATTGAAATTACCAGCGCAGGACTGGGGCTGCAACTGGGTGGCGGTGCAATACTGAGAGAAACCTGGAATGGCAGCCTGCTTCCGGGCAGATCCGCGACATTCCTGTTTACCGGAGAAGTGAGTGCCGGAGAAGCACAGGTACCGGTGATTTGTGCGACCATAGAAAACCTGAACAGCTATGCGCCGGAAGACCGCACAGATAACAACACCACCTGCAAAGAATTGAGTGTAGGTGATTTTGAAGTATTCAGTATTTATCCAAATCCGGCTCTGGAAAACATCAACCTGGGTGTGATGCTGCCGCAGGACGGAACAGTGAGCATTCGCCTGATAGATTATCTGGGACAACAACTGAACATGATTACCTTCTCCGGCATCAAAGGATATAACAATTTCACTGTTAATACGGCTGCCTTAGGCGCATCCGTTTACATTGCTGAGGTTGCCTACAAGGATCAGATTATCCGCAAGAAATTTGTCAGAGGGAACAGTAAATAAAAAGAAAGGCGGGACAAATGTCCCGCCTTTCTTTTATCAGATATTGTTAATTCAGATAGCCTTTATAGTAAGTATCCAGATATTCCTGCAGACATACTTTCCAGTCGCGCATAATATTCAATTGTCGCAAGTCCAGTTTTTTGTTAATCAGTCTTTCACTTGGCGGACGTTGTGAGAAATATTCCTTTTTCCAGAAATCGGAACCCACCGCGGTCACCTTAATCTCGTTTTCCTTGCCCAACATGCGCACCATTTCCTCTGCCACTTCCAGCCTTCCGGTAATGCCACCGCAAACCATGTTGTAAAGACCCCACACTTCTTTTTCCAGCAGTAATTTCACATTACGGGCAAAATCGTGGGTGAATGTCGGTGTGCCCAACTTATCATTTACTACAAACAACTCTTTCTTTCCGTCTTTGAGTTGCTGCATCAGTTTCTGAATAAATTTCTTATCCTTTTTGGGTCCTGCACCCATCATCCAGCCGGCACGGCAAATGAGGTGCTGGGTTTTATTTTGCTGAACATACACTTCGCCGGCCCATTTGCTGCGCGCATAATGGCCAAGCGGATTCGGTGTATCCCAGTCGTCAAAAGTATCCTTCGTACCATCAAAAATGCCGGCTGTAGAAATATACAGCAACGGAATGTTGAGCGCATTGGCAATATGTACCGCGTTCTCTACAGCAATCGTATTGGTGAGATAAGCATCATCCGGATGGGTATCGCAGTACTCCAGAGAGGTATGCGCGCCCAAATGAAACAGGTAATCCGGTTTAAATTCAAAAACGTCTTTTTTGTACGCTTCAAAATCTCTGAAGTCGAGATAAGTGAGCCAATCTTCATTGACATCCTTATCCGTACATTTCAACTCGTATTCATCTTTAAATACATGGTGGAAGCCTTCGCCTAACATACCACCACAGCCCGCGATATAAATTTTTTTCTTCATAATTTCTGTTTGTGCCTGACCTGTTTCCCAATTTAAATTGCAGAAAATGGCCGGGCCCGATTACACTAAACTTTTTAATATGCCCAAATATACGGGTTTGTTTGCTTCTATGGAAAATTTATCAAGTACTGTTTTACGTGCATTTTTACCCAAACGCTCGCGCTCTTCCGGATGATCGATGAGATAGCGCAATTTTTCGAGCCATTCTTCTTCGGTCTTGACCAGATAGCCATTTTCATTATCTGACACCACCCTGTTGATGGCCGCGCCCACATTCGTGGCCACCACCGGCAGCGCAAAACACATATAGGTAAGTGCTTTCAGTCCGCTCTTGCCCATCACCCAGGCATCTGTCGGCAAGGGATACACTCCAATATCCATTCCCTGCAACTGACGGGCTTCCTCGTCCTTGTTCCAGTCGAGGTATTCA
>JADLAH010000331.1 GCA_020848315.1 Chitinophagales bacterium
CTCGTTTTCCATAAATCAGTTCCGTATCTCGCACTTACTATATAGAGACATACCACAAGTAAATTCCATAAATTAAATGGAAGTTTTTTTTCAAAAAAAAGAAAGAAGTCTAGAAATCTGTGTAGCGATTGAACATATTCGTTCGCAGACTGATACCGAAGAACAGATTATTCTGTTTATAAAAGTCTGTTTTCTGCTGACGGAAATGCAGGAATGCCTCTGCAGATAAATTTATCTTTGGATTGATCAGATAACCGCCACGCACTTCTACATTCATCAGGTTCAGACGTCTGCCCTGCAGGAAACGGTTGCCGTAGGCTTTGTTCAAATCCGGCCCGATCAAAAAGTCGGAGATAAAAATATTGCTACCTTTATGTTCATACAGATTATCAATTCCCTGCATTACATATTGGAATTTGGCGGAAGCCACCCAGTGTTTATGCCAGAAATTCAGGAATGAAACCGATTCCAGAAAGTTAGCACCCATCGGGTGGGCGAGAGATTGATTGAAGTTGGTAAAACTTTGTTCCGGTGCCTTGTGGGCGTACACAAACGGACGTACAATATTCACTTCAGTCTGAAAGTCTAGGTGTTTCAGTTTGAAGATATCATAAGCTTTATATCCGAACTGCGCGGCAATTTTAGTACGGTAGAAACCGCGACCGCGACGGGCGGCGGCTACGTCCATATCATCCAGCATAATTTGTGTGTAGAAAATCTGCTTGGGGGATGCTTTGAATTTCATTCCAACTCCGAGCACCACGTTATCCGGAGAACCTAATGCAAACTCCACCGGGCGTATAAAGGCTACCGGTATCAGGTAGCTGAACTCCAGTCCGCGCACGCGGTTGGAATCGGCGTGAAACCAAGTAACACCTTCGAAGAAAGTGAACTGCATCCACTTCGCCACATCTACAGAAATCAGATGATAGCTACCGTATTTGGTTTTAAACTCAGAGGGTCTGTTTTCTACGCCATAGCCGCTGATGGGGCCATAGCGCATCACATTCAGCAAATAGATGTACTTGATGCGCCAGAAGTTGGTGGTGATTTTCAGATACGGCGCATTCGAGGCATTGTCGCTGATAAACAGGGAACGGTATCCGTCGCCCCAGAATTGTTTGTCGTTACCGACTTGCAGGTTCACATATTTATTAGGTGAATAGGACAAATAGCCCGAAAATAGCTGGGAGTTGACTCTGTCACCTTTGAATGTCGCCTTGCGGTAGCCTGTTAACACACCGTATTGCTGTGCATATTGTGCGGTCTGCCTCCAATAATCTTCCGTAACACCCTGATAGGTAAAGGAAAGCGATACTTTTTTACCCAGATTAGCATCGAACTTCACGCCATAGCCGGCGGTGTATTTCATGGATTTATCGTTGCTGTCATAGCCAAACTGCATATCCAGCACTGGATTGACGGCAAAATAGAACTTGCGCTGTTTACTGAATGCCGCCAGCATATCGCCTTTGAGTCCTCCGAAACGGAATCCTGCCTTGGACGAATCGAGGTCAAAGCCCAATTCCTGCAATGCAGAGTCGCCGATAGCCGCCTGCAATTCCGACATGTTATAAGGTTTTGCAGTAGTGATCAACCGCGAACCCATCGGAATGTAGCGTTCCAGACGATTATTCATCTCGTAGTTAAGCGGGAAATTCAATTGCTGCGCCCACAAAGTGAACGTGCAGAATACGAGCGACAGCAAAAACAGTTTTCTCATGCGTTTAGAAAGTGCTAAAATAATTGTTTATACTATAATAAAATAGAGGAAAGGCAAAAAGTTACACCCAACCTTTAATTTCGTTCATAAAACAACGACCATGCGCTCCCTGAAAAGTAATATAAAACTGATTAACTTCTATCCGCCGTATCTATTTTCCGGCATTTCTCTGCGCTCCGTAGCCAAAGATTTCACCAAAATATCGGTGCAAATGAAAATGCGCTGGTACAACAGAAATCTGGTGGGCACACATTTCGGCGGTTCGCTTTACAGCATGTGCGATCCGTTTTACATGTTTATCCTGATGGAACATCTCGGTAAGGACTATATTGTGTGGGACAAAGCCGCCGCTATCCGTTTCCGAAAGCCGGGACTCGGCACCGTGCATGCCACCTTTGAAATTTCACCCGCAGCAATTGCTGAAATAAAAGCGAAAGTGGATGAGACAGGCAAAGGTGATTTTACCTTTCACACCAATGTTTACAATGAACACAGCGATGTGGTGGCCGAAGTGGAGAAAGTGGTGTATGTACGCAGAAAACAGAAAAAGGCAGTATAAAAAAAGTCCGGCAGAACGCCGGACTGATATTCAAAAATTATCTTTCTCATTTCACTCTTGTCCAGGTATCGGACTTTCCGATAAACTTAACCTTGCAGACATAGCCGCGAAGATGTAGCGTACCATCGGGATTGAGTTTCATCTTGCCACAGTATACGGTTCCTTTTTTGTAGACATTGCCATTGATAAATTCCCCGCTGGCTTCATCCCATTTGAAATTATAGACGGTTTTCAGCCCCATCACCGGCACATTGCGCTTGGCCGGATCATCATTATCTACGTCGGTACGCGGTTTCCCGTTTTTATCCAGTGGGTCTTTCATCCACACCACCTTCCCTTCGATATATCCCGATGCTGTGCGATATAATTCTATTTTGTAATCTTTATCGCCTACCATCCAGACGCCCGCAATATTGGGTTCTGCCGCCAGCGCAACCATTTGCAGCACCATCACAAAGGCCGCTATTAATCCTGCTTTTTTCATACTTTTTATTTTATAATTGCTATCTAAGTTAATATACAGCATATTCATTTTCAAGATTCATGCCAAATTCCTGTCAAACTATCCTC
>JADLAH010000332.1 GCA_020848315.1 Chitinophagales bacterium
AAATCGTGTATCAGTCGCTGCACATCAAAAAAGCCGTAGTGGAAGAAGATCCTTTTGAAAAGGGACTGCGCAAAATCCTGAACTTCGGACATACTATCGGCCATGCTATTGAAGCCTATTCCCTCGAGCATGAGCAAGACAGTCTGCTGCATGGCGAAGCCATCGCCATCGGGATGATTTGTGAAGCCTATCTCTCCGTGAAAAAATGCGGATTGCCGCAGGTCGCATTGGATGATATTGTTCAGGTGTTGCTGACGCATTTTCCGAAACACGATATCACCGGATTTGATGCGGAGGAAATGCTGCAGATGATGAGCCTCGATAAGAAAAATGAAGGTTCTACCATTCTCGCGGCGCTGCTGTCAGCTATCGGAAATTGTGTGTACGATGTGCCGCTATCATCCGCCGAGATACGCGAAAGTATTGCGTATTACAATAGTCTCTGAAGATTTATACAATAATATTTCCGTTGCGGACAAATCCATCGTGAATGATTTTGCCGTCTTCCATTTCTATGGTTCTGTCTGAGTTTTTGGCAAAATCATTGTCGTGTGTCACCGCGATAATCGTCTGGTGATACGTTCTGGTCAGGTCGCGCAGGATGTCGAAGACAAGCTTGCTGTTGCGGGAGTCGAGGTTGCCGGTCGGTTCATCGCCCATAATAATCAGCGGATCATTGATGAGCGCGCGGGCAATGGCAACGCGCTGTTGCTGTCCGCCCGAAAGTTTAGAAGCCGGTTTCAGCGCCTGATCTTTCAGTCCCAGTAAATCCAGCTTTTCATAGGCTTTGTGTTCAATTTCTTCCAGGGAGTATTTGCCCAGTTTCATGGCAGGTAGCATGACGTTTTTCAGACAGGAAAATTCCTGCAGCAGATAGTGAAACTGAAACACGAAGCCGATTTTTTCGTTGCGGATCAATGCCAGTTTATCCTGCGACCATCTCGAAATATTCTGTCCGTCTATCCACAATTCGCCTTCAAAGTCGGTGTCCATGGTGGAAAGTACGTACAGCAGCGTCGACTTGCCGCAGCCGGACTTCCCGACGATGGTCAGAAATTCACCCTGATAGGCTTCAAAGGAGATATTATCCAATACCTTGAAGGTGACAGGATCGTGGAAGTATTTTCCAATCTGACGGGCTTGTAATATGGCTTTCTTTTCGTTCATTTCCGGAAAATTGAAACAGGGTCAACATCTGCGGCCTTGCGCGCGGGAATGTATCCGGCGGCAAAAGAAATAGCTAATCCAAACACGATACCGCTGATATAATACCGCGATTCATACTGCACAGGAAAATAGCCGATATCGCCGCCCACATAGACTTTCTGCATCAGCGTAATGACGGTGGTGGACAGCATGAGGCCGAGCGTTACGCCCATCACTCCGATAATCACGGCCTGCATCACGAAAATCCGCACGACATCCATGCCCGGAAATCCCATTGCTTTCAGGATGGCAATATCGTTGAGTTTTTCCATAATAATCATGTTGAGGATATTGTAAATGCCGAATCCTGCCACCATTAATATCGATACCGAAATGGCAAACGACATGATGGCGCGGATGCGGAATGCCGCCAGTATCTGTTCATTTGCTTTTTTCCAGTCTTCCGCAGAATAGCCGGTCATCTGTTGGAAAGAAGATATGTATTCCGCTGCTTTTTCAGGATCTTTTACATTCACAAAGATATCCGTAACATAGGTTGGTCGCTCATTCATCAGTTGCTGCGCCATCGCCACGTTGATGTAGGATTTGCTCTTGTCTATCGTGGCATTGTTCGATTTGAACAAGCCGACTATCTTCATTACTTTCCGCTTTCCTTTGGAGGAGGTGATGGTGATATTGTCGTTGAGTCTTACATTCAGTTTTTCGGCAATGCCGACGCCCAGGATAATTCCGTTTTGTGTGGCTTCCAGCTCGCGCAGGCTGCCGTCCAGCAGAAAAGATTCGATGTTGAACATCTTGTTTTGCTCCATGATATTCACGCCAGAGGCGATGCCATTCACCTGCGATTCGCCGTTGTTGTAAAAAACGCTGACGGCCACATCCGGCGCTACGGCCACCACATCCGGCTGTTTTTTCAGGATGCGGATAAGCTGTTCGGGATTGATCAGGTTTTTGGTGGTGTTCGCGATTTTCGGATTGACGATTACATATTCCTGTTTTTCGTTTTTCTCCTGCAGCGGCTTGCTGATTTCATCTTCTTTATAGATGCGGATATGCGGCATAGTCCGGAAAATGGAGTCATTCGCGGAGCGGTCGAAGCCGCGCATCAGCGAGTTGAGGAAAATGAAAACGGTAATGCCTATCATGACGCCCATGGCCGCGACCAGCGTCTGTTTCTTACGCGTGATCAGGTGAGTGAAGGCAATTTCGGCATTTACAGGCAGGCGCATATCGGCTTAGTTGAGGTCTTTGGTGATGATAGTTTTTTCATCTATTCCGGAAATAATTTCTACCCATTCTTCCGAAATAAATCCTGTTTTTACGATGATGGGTTCTTTCTGGTCTTTGACCATTACCTTGTTGCCATAGCCCAGATAACTGCGTGGTATCAGCAAGGCATTTTCTTTTTCGGCAATGATGATGTTGGCCTGCAGCTGCGTGCCGGAAATGCGGAAATCCAGGCTGTCCGAAAATTTAGCCTTGCAGAAAAATGACTGTGTGGATTCATCAAAAGACGGCAGTATTTCGTAGATAATACCCTTGTAGGTTTTGTTTTTGTCGGTGTTCAGTTGCAGTAATACCGTTTGTCCCACTTTCACTTTGGAAATAGAAGATTCATCCACGCTGAGTTTGGCATACAGATAATCCGGATTGCCTATTGTCGCTAGCACATCGCCCTTTTTTACATAGTCGCCGCGCTCTTTCAGTTTCTTGTATACTTTACCGCCCACAATAGCTTTCAGTTGGTTGTAATTGCTGATGGCATTGCTCACCTTCGTTTGTGTTTGCTGCGCAATCAGCTGTTGTTCCGCCTGTTTTTTCAATACTTTGTAATTCTGTCTCAAGGCTTCCGCATTGGCCGAGGAAGTGTTGTATGCCAATACGGTATTTTCATATTCCACTTTGGTGGCGCTGCCGTTTTTATACAACACTTCATAGCGATCCATCTGGGTTTTGTCCTGCAGCATCTTTGCTTCGGCGGCCTGTATGGAAGCCTCTATCTGTTTGAAGGCCGGCGCGGCAACAGAGGCGTTGTACTGCGCGATGGACAGCAGGTCTTTCGCGCCGTCGGCATTGAGTGCATTTTGCGGATTATCGATGTAGGCGACCACCATGCCCGGTTGTATATATTGCCCTTCTGTCAGCAGTAGTTGCGATAAGTAGCCATCGGTTTGTGCGGTGAGCTGATACATATCGTCCGGCTCGAGGATGCCTGATGCAAAAACAGTTTCCGTAATATTTTTTCTCACAGGCTGTGTGGAGGTGTTTTTCTTGCCGCAGGCAGCCAGCAGCAGGAGCGTGGCTGAGAGAAAGAAAATATGCTGAAAACGAAACTTCATAATAGCGGATGTTTGGGGTTAGATGTCGCCGAGTTGCGGGCGGATAACAATATCTTCTACAACGGCATATTCCGACAGTTGCGTAATGGTATACACGAGCTGTGCGATATCTTCCGGTTGTGCGAAGCGGCTGGCCGGTAAGTCTGCGCCGGCCCAGGAATCGGTGAGTGTGGCGCCCGGCATAATGGACGACACTTTGATGTTATAAGGTTTCAGTTCTTCGCGCAGGGTTTTGGAAAAACCGAGTAAGGCGAATTTGGAGATGGAATAGCTGCCGCCGTTCTCGTAGGCTTTCAGGCTGGCCACGGAGCACATGTTGATGATGTATCCGCTTTTGCGGGCTTTCATGCGCGGGGCGAGTTGCCTGGTCAGATAGTATGCGCTGTAAAGATTGGTTTGTATCATGGTTTCCAGCGTACCTTCCGGCTCTTCTGTCAGGATGCCCGGCAGAAAAACGCCGCCGTTATTGACGAGTACGTCAATGTTGTCAAACAAGGAGAGGGCATGTTCCCCGAATCGCTGCAAATCTGCCTGATCTGAAATGTCACAGGCAAAAGTGTGGATAGACGGAAACTCCGCTTTGAGTTCGGCGAGCTTGTTCAGGTCGCGCGAACAGACCAACACTTCGTGCTGGTGATGAATAAAGAGGGCGGCAATGGCTTTCCCTATTCCCCGGCTGGCTCCTGTAATGACTACGTTCATAGATAATCTGAATGGATATGAATCAAATATAAGGTAAAATTTGGGGCTGCATGCTGAGATTTGTCATGTTTCTCCGTTCGTACAGTTATTTCCCGTCAATTTAATAATTCTTTTTCTTTTAGGTAATCAGTTTTGGGGAATCACTAAAAAAAATCTATTTTTACCACATTATTAGCTATGGCAGAATACGTACACGAAACAGGAGGCCCTCTTTTCCATATTGGAAGATATGTCCTGATGATTAAAAATTGCTTTACCAAACCGGAAAGGGTAAGGATGTATTGGAA
>JADLAH010000333.1 GCA_020848315.1 Chitinophagales bacterium
TCGGAAACTCCAATATCTGCTTAATGTACGGATGGTTGGTGGTTTGAGCGATTTCCTTTTTGATGGAAGAAAACAAATCGAGTTTGATGAAAGAAGTCAGAATCTTCCAGTCCATGAATTCGGTAATGTTGTGCGATGGTTTTTCAATATAATGTTGCATCGCCGTGTGGTATTTGATACCCGCTTTTTCGATAAACTTACTGATTTTTGCTTTGCTGCCCGGCTCCATCTGCTCAAATAAATCCAGTACGGCAGATGTGGTTGCCGGGATTGGCACTTCCTGATCTTTGAAGAATACTTTATAAGAAGGGTTCAATCGGATAAGCTGATAGTAGTCGGATGTTTTTTTGCCGAATGTATTGAAAAAATTATCAAAAACCTCCGGCATCCAGTACCAGCTCGGCCCCATATCAAAAGTAAAACCATGCTGTTGCCAGATGCGGGCACGACCGCCGGTTTGTTCATTCTTTTCAAACACGGTCACCTTGTATCCGTTTTTAGCCAGAACAGCGGCGGCGGAGAGGCCGGCCATGCCGGAACCTATTACTGCGACATTTTTCATGAAGGTTTAACAGCTTTTGCTGTAGATTGTTTAAACAAAAAATAAAATTTTTAAACAATAAACCTTTTTAAGGTCGTTTTGTTAAACAAGAATGTATATCAGAAATCAGTGGTATCTGGCATGTCTGCTAGATGAATTGAAGGATAAGAATCCGCTGGAGAAAAAAATCCTGAATGAATCTATTGTCATTTTTCGCACCGAATCAGGTAAGATCGGCGTAATTGAAAACCGCTGCTGTCACCGCAATGTGTATCTGTCGCTCGGAACGGTAGCAGGAGAACATATCCGATGTGGCTATCACGGCTGGGAATACGGCTGTGAAGGCAGCTGTCAGCATATCCCGTCACTGCCGGAAGGAGAGCGTATTCCACCCTCTATTAAGGTAAAAAAATACACCTTCGTCATCAAATACCGAAGTGTATGGGTATGGATGGGTGACGCGAACGCAGACGAATCCTTACTGCCACCTATGCCGGAAATGGACACGCTGCCGATGGTATACAACTATCATACCTTAAAAGCAGATTTACCGTTGGTGGCGGAAAGTCTGATTGATGCCTATCACATCAACCATGTACACCGAAATTCCATCAAGACATTTATGGGCAATCTGTATGATGAGAAAGTGGATTTTCATTTGAACGTCACAGACCGTGCCCTGACCGGCCACTATCTGCGCAACAACGACGGCAGTTTTTTTGAACAGTTTTATTTCGGATTCAATAAGAAAGTAGAAACCCATTTCGGATTCTGGTTTCCCAATATTTCCAAATTGGATATCCGCTTCCGCAAACGCCGCATGGTGATTTACGAGCATTTCTACCAGATAGACGAAGAAAATATCTGCATGTGTCAGATAACACTTTGGGAAAATATCCTGGATTTTTTTCCGCCTTTCGCCCGCTGGTTCATGCTGCAGAAATCGATTAAGATTGTGCGGGAAGACCTGGCATTTCTGGAAAATAACAGACAATTGAAAAACCTGAAAGACAGAGCGGATATTTTATTGAAAGCAGATGAGGTGAGTATTGCATTTCTGCAATTATGGAAAAGAAACACAAAAAACGCGGAACATGAGACAATGGTTGCAAAAGAAGATTAGACAAAAATTAGGCGATTATAAAATCCCCACCAATCATCCCGACACCGCGCTGCCAAAAGCGCTGAACGGCACAAAAAAAGTAGCGATTATCGGTGGCGGCATTGCTGGATTGAGTGCCGCTGCCAATCTCTCAGAACGTGGTTTTTCGGTGGATTTATTTGAAAAAAACGATTACCTCGGCGGCAAACTCGGCTCCTGGCAATTTGAAAGCAATGGAGAAGTGTTGCAGACGGAACACGGCTTCCACGCTTTTTTCCGACAATACTATAACCTGCGCGATTTCATGCAGCGTCTCGACATTTATCGCCATCTGATTCCTATTGACGATTATGTGATTTTATATGAAAACGGAAAACGGCAGGGATTTGCCGGCATCGACCAGACACCGGGATTAAACATCTGGGATTTGCGCAAGAAAGGCGTCATCAACTGGACCACTTTCCTCTCTCCTTTTTCCATGCATTATCTGAAATTGCTGCGTTTTAATCCGGATAAGACTTTCAAAAAATACGACCATATCAGTTTTGCAAAGTTTGCAAAACAATCCATGATGTCGCCGCATCTGCAACTCGTGTTTAACAGTTTCGCGCGCGCCTTCTTCGCGGAGCCCGACAAGATGTCGATGGCGGAACTAATGAAAGGATTCCATTTTTATTTTCTGAGCAATGAAGACGGTCTGATTTACGATGTACTGAACGACGACTTTGAATTTACTTTCCTTTCCCCGGTCGCGGAATACATCCGCAATAACGGTGGCAATATTTACACCAATTCCGGCATTGACACAATAGGCTATCAGCACGAAAAATTCATCATTCGGGATAAGCAATACGACTACTGTATCATCGCTTCAGATGTAAAACATACCAAACAGCTATTTGCGAACAGCCCGGATTTACATGCGTTTCCGCAATTTTCCTCGCAGATGAAGCAGTTGCAAACTTCCGGCAGATATGCTGTTTTACGCATCTGGACAGATCGTTTTGAAAACGATAAAAGCCTGCCTTTCTTTTTGTTTACCGATCGTTTGAAATGTCTGGACAGCATTACGCTATACCACAAAATGGAAAAAACATCGGCAGCCTGGAGCGAACAAAACAACGGCGGCATATTTGAATTGCATTCGTACGCGTTGCCGGAAAATCTGCTGGATGATACCACTATTCGCCAGCAATTGCTGGATGAAATGTATCATTATCTCCCGGAACTGAAAGGACTGCACATCCGGCATGAATACTTCCAGCACCGCGATGATTTCCCTTCCTTTCAGCTCAACAATTATGCGCACAGGCCATCCGTGGAAACGGAAATCCCGGGCTTGTATCTGGCCGGCGACTGGGTAAAACTGCCTACTACCGCGATGCTGATGGAGGCGGCCTACACATCCGGCGCCATGAGTGCCAACGCCATTTTCACCCGTGAACATTTACA
>JADLAH010000334.1 GCA_020848315.1 Chitinophagales bacterium
CAGAAGAGTCAGGTTTATGAAAAGCGCAGCAATAGCTGTAAAATGAACGAAGGGGCGGCTATCAGCATGTGCGTTCATTTTATCAGCGGTTGATTTTTGAGGCACGAAAAAAATCAAATTGCCTTGCTTTTCATAAATGGTTTTTGGGCACTTTTTGGCAGCAAAAAGTGTCTGATGAAATGAAGAATGGCAGGGAATGGAAAGAAGATAATCAGATGGTATTTTAGATTTGGTGTTTTAGACTGTCGTATTCCGTTTCCGAGCAACGTCTCCTGCACCGAATTTAAGTTACGCAGCGTCCTCTAAGAGATACGCTGCCGATAAAGGACACCATTACATTATTACATTACTTCATTATTTCATTGCACATCGCCACATCCTGACAACCCCAAAACAGCAGTCTACGATAGAAAAGACGCGCTGTCGGCACCCAATTACCCGAAAGAAAGCCTTAAATGGCCGCCAATTCTTGATAAAAATCATAGATTCCGGGTTATCCACAAAGAAATATTTGACTTCTTGTTTAGAAACTAAATAGTATCTTTGCGTGTTATTTAGCATATGGTACTATCGATCAATCAAACCGTCGTATTTCTGCCTATGGTAATGATGTTTATCGTTGCCCTGGGATTCGTCCTGCTGGTAATGGGAGTGACCCACTGGATGGGACCTAAACACAAGTCCAAAGTCAAGCTCGAATCCTTCGAATGTGGTATTGAAGTACACGGCAACGCTCGCAGCCCCTTTTCCATTAAATATTTCCTCGTAGCAATTCTGTTCGTCCTTTTCGACGTGGAGGTAATATTTATGTATCCGTGGGCGGTGAATTTCAAGCAACTCGGACTTTTCGGCATAATAGAGATGTTTACCTTCATCAGTGTATTTCTGGTAGGCTTCTTTTATATTATGAAGAAAGGGGCGCTGAAATGGGATTGAACCGACAGGTATGTAATGTGTTAACCTTTTAAACGCAATGAAATGAGTTCAATAGCGATAGATATTCATCCTACCTACAAGCCGGAAGGCCTCGAAGGACAAGGATTCTTTGCCACCTCTCTGGATAAGGTCGTGGGATTGGCACGTAAAAACTCTCTCTGGCCACTGCCTTTTGCCACTTCCTGCTGCGGCATCGAGTTCATGGCAACGATGGCATCGCATTACGATTTGGCGCGCTTCGGTTCAGAGCGATTGAGCTTTTCCCCGCGTCAGGCAGACTTGCTGATGGTAATGGGAACGATTTCCAAGAAAATGGGGCCTGTCCTCCGTCAGGTGTACGAGCAGATGGCCGAGCCGAAATGGGTGCTCAGTATGGGAGCCTGTGCCAGCAGTGGCGGTATCTTCGACACCTACAGTGTATTGCAGGGCATCGACCGCATTATTCCGGTAGATGTTTATATTCCGGGATGTCCGCCGCGCCCGGAGCAGGTGCTGGAAGGTATCCTGAAAATTCAGCAACTGGCGGAAAGCGAGGAAAGAAGAAGAAGAGAATCGCCGGAATACAAGGCGCTGTTGGCGAAATATGGTATTGAATAGTGAAGGGCGGTACATCCGCCGATAAATATGAAACCGGAAACTGAAATGAGTGAGTTGTTAGAAATAGTACGGGAAAAACTTCAGAACAAATTTGAAGGCGCATTGCTGAACGCAGAAATGCAATACGATTATCCCGTTTTTACGCTGGAAAAATCCAACACCAAGGTTATCCTGCAATTCCTGAAAGAAGACCCGGATCTGAATTTCCATTTCCTTACTACCATGTGCGGACTGCACCATCCTGAAAATGCACCGGAGCAGGAATTTGCGCTGATGTATCAGTTGCATAATATGCCTAAAAACTGGCGCATCCGCATCAAGACCTATATGTCCAAACAGGATCTGGATATGCCGACGGTAACGGATATCTGGAAAACCGCAGGCTGGATGGAAAGACAGGAATTCGATTTCTTCGGGTTTAATTTCGTGGGGCACTCCAACCTGACGCGTATCCTGAACATGGATGAAATGAACTATCATCCGATGCGAAAGGAATACCCGCTGGAAGACGCCATGCGAGAAGATAAAGACGATAAAATGTTTGGTAGATAAAGTAAATGGTCGGACTGCCGTGGCAGCCCGACCATTAAAATTATAATAGATATGGCAACAAACCGCGCATCATACGACGAAACACAATATTCCACCCTCAATCTGGGGCCTACCCACCCGGCTACGCATGGTATTTTTCAAAACGTCCTCACGATGGACGGAGAAGTTATCATAGATGCCGTTTCCACGGTAGGATATATTCACCGCGCTTTTGAAAAACTGGCGGAACATCGTCCGTATAACCAGATTACGACTATCACCGACCGACTCAACTACTGTTCCGCGCCCATCAACAATATGGGATGGCACATGACCGTCGAGAAGCTGATAGGCGCTGAAATTCCTAAACGTGCGCAGTACATGCGTGTGATTATTATGGAATTGTCCCGCATCGCCGATCATATCGTTTGCGATACGGTAATTGCCGTAGATACCGGTGCCATGACAGGCTTCCTGCACATGATGCAATACCGCGAAGCCATCTATGAAGTCTTTGAAGAAATCTGCGGAGCAAGGCTCACGACCAACATAGGTCGCATCGGCGGGCTGGAGCGCGATTTCTCTCCTAAAGCATGGGATAAGATTAACGTGTTCATGCGGGAATTCCCGAAAGCACTGACTGAATTCCAGAAGCTGGTCGACAGAAACAGGATTTTCATGG
>JADLAH010000335.1 GCA_020848315.1 Chitinophagales bacterium
AGAATGGTGGAAACGCAGCAGGTTCGTCAGCTATTGAAGGAATTCACTTTCGAACAGAACAAACTGGAAGTCGCGAAATTCTGTTACGACAAAACCACTGACAAAAGCAATTACTACACACTCTACAACGATTTTACGTTCAGTAGCTACAGTGCACAGCTTGAAAAATATATCAATGGCAAGTGATACGAAAAATCCTGTTTGTCCGTTAAATAGAAAGTTGCCCGTGTGGCAACTTTTTTTTTGAGCCGTATTAAACCTTTTTATTCAACCACCATCTAAACGATATGCGAACAGTATATCTGATACTTTGTATACTACTTACCGGGACTACCATCCGGGCGCAATCGCTGTATTTTCCGCCACTAACGGGCAACAACTGGGATACCATCGCACCGCAGCGGCTGGGTTGGTGTCATGAACGCATCGATTCCTTGTATAACTATCTCGACACAACGGGCACGGACGGGTTTATCATTCTCAAAGACGGCAAGATAGTGCTGGAAAAATACTTCGGGACCTTCACGCAGGATTCCCTTCATTATTGGGCATCCGCAGGCAAAAGCCTGACAGCTATGATGACGGGCATCGCACAGGAAAAAGGACTGCTCCGCATCACGGATACCGTATCAAAACACCTCGGAACAGGGTGGACAAGTGAACCCGCTGACAAGGAAAAATTAATCAACATCCGGCATCTGCTGACGATGACGAGTGGCATGGACGATACACCACCACTGCCCTGCGACAATCTCGATGACAACAAGGCATGTCTCTTGTATCAGACAGACGCAGGAACACGCTGGGCCTACCACACCGGCCCCTACAGAAAACTCGAAGACATCATCACTGTAGTGACCGGCAAAACCTATACCGCTGCCACCAATGACTTTATCGGAGATAAAATCGGGATGAAAGGACTGTGGATACAAAGCGTTTTCTACAGTAAAACCAGAGACATGGCGCGATTCGGGCTCTTGACTTTAAGCAAAGGAAAATGGCAGAATACGTCGGTACTCGCAGACACTGCCTATTTCCGGGCTATGACCAACAGCACGCAGGAATTCAATCCGGCATATGGCTATCTGTGGTGGTTGAACGGCAAAAGCAGCATTATGTATCCGGGCATACCCATTGCATTCCCCACAGCATTAATTCCTAATGCACCGGCGGATATGTTTTGCGCATTGGGAAAAAATGACCAGAAAATATACGTTATACCCAGCCAAAATATGGTGGTGGTGCGAACCGGCGAGTCCGCTTTTGGTCGCTTCGCGGTGTCGCCCTATGATGATCAGTTGTGGGATTACATCAACAAACTCGGAGAAGGTTGTCTGGCAAGCAGCGCGCCCGCTCCGGTGAGAAGCACCAGTTTCAGACTATTTCCAAATCCGGCCAACAGTTTCATTTCATTCAACGGATTTGCGCAGGCCAGCGATAAGCATTTCCGCATCGCGGATTTATCGGGCAACATACTCTTTGAAGGCGACACCTACAACAATTCCATTGATGTGAGCAACCTCAGCAGCGGGATGTATTTCCTCCACGTTTCGGCAGGAGACACCTACGGCGTACAACAGTTCTTCAAGAATTAACGCTCCACTTTTAACGCTATTACAACAAGATTCTACATCTTATCCGCGGCATTTTTCGTTTCTTTGCAAGTCAGCACAACCAATGGATTCATTATCACAATTTGTATTGGGCGCCGCAGTAGGCGAAGTTACATTAGGCAAAAAACTGGGCAATAAGGCGGTTTTACTCGGCGGCATCGCCGGGACGATACCCGACCTGGATGTTTTTGTCACCCGATTTTTCAAAGACGACCTGATGTTTCTCACCATCCATCGCGGCTACAGTCACGCGCTGTTTGTGCATGTATTCCTTGCCATTCCGCTGGCCTATCTGTGCATGCGGATATTCAAAGAAAAAATTCCCTTCGGAAAATGGTATTTACTATGGTGGCTGGGACTTTCTACGCACGCTATACTGGATTCATTCACCACATATGGCACCCAGCTTCTTCTTCCGTTCTCCAATTATCAGGTGGCCTTCAATAATATTTCGGTAGTAGATCCGCTATACACCATTCCATTTTTACTCTTCACAGTTGCTTGCATGTTTGTCCGAAGAGACAAACCCTTGCGCAGGAAAATTGCGTTGAGCGGATGGATCATCAGCTGTACCTATATACTGCTCACCTTCGGACTAAAATGGAAAGCGCACCAGGCGTTTGAGACCGCATTGGAACAACAGCAGATTAAAGTTAAGCAACTCAGCACTTCGCCTACACTGCTCAACGCGATATTCTGGTCGGGCATCGCCGTGAATGACAGTATGATTTATGTCGGGGAATATTCCATTACCCATCCGGAAAAACCGATTGTATTTCACGGTTATCCGCTGCAGCGCGACGCGGAACAAAAATATGCCTCCCAATCACTGGAGCGCCTGAACTGGTTCAGCAACGGATTCCATTTTATGGTACCTGAAACGGACAGCAGTGCCTACTATTACAACATCAAATGGGGCAGAACCAACTTTGATGAAACCGACCCACCGCTGGCTTTCCGCTTCTACTATCAGCTTAAAATCGAAAACGGCAAAGTGGTTGCAGCGCCGATAGAAAACAAACGGGACAAAGAATTTATACGGCGTTACTGGAATACGCTGATGCAAAACATCTTCTGACATGGATACATTCAAACTCCGAAAAGAAACCATATTGCTGAATCAGTTGCTGAAAGCGCTGGGCTGGTGCGAAAGCGGCGCACAGGCCAATGCCGCCATTGAACAAGGGCTGGTGCAAGTGAACGGACAACAAGAAACCCGGAAAAGGTGTCAGCTCCACAAAGGCTGCATCGTCACCTTCGGGAAAGAACAGATATTACTGGATTAGTATTTTGGTAATGGTAAGATATTCAGCAAGAAACGTCTGCAAGCTGTGAATTGCGTACCTTTGCGCTCTTAATTTCAACATGAAAAAAATCAACGACTACCGGAAATTGCTGGGCACCACACCGGATGCTACACTGGCCGAACTGAAAACCATCTATCGCAACCTGATGAAAACCTATCATCCCGATAAGTTTCAGGAGGCACAGGAAAAGGCGGAAGCTGAAGAAAAAAGCAGAGAGATGATTGCTGCTTACCACTTTCTGGTCAGCATCGCGCCGGAAACGATTGCGGAGCAATTGCCGGAATTCAAGGAAACTATTACCACTCACAACATCAGCGACTACGACTATAAGGGACAGATACTCGAAGTTGTATTCACCAATGGCAGCAGTTATGAATTTTTCAACGTTCCGAAGAATACCTATATCAAACTGGTGAATGCCGATTCACCAGCAAGATTTGCCAAACGACATATCTACAATGAATTCAGCTACCGCAAAAAATCGGCAGCAGAAATGGTTTAATATTTATCTCTGAAGATGACAGTGGAACAACTCAGACAGCAACTACAAACACTACCGGAAAGCATTGTGTTTGCGGAAGTGATTGCGCTTATTGATGCTCACTACGACTTCACGCCTACTGCCTTCAACAACGGCAACACCCGCAATGAAGCCGGACAAAACAACGGTTCCTGCAAGCTTTTTTCTTTCGCTCACATGCAGAATTTTTCCGAACAGGAAACGCTGCATTGCTTCGGTGATTTTTACCGCAAAGATGTGTTACTGCATCCGGATGGCACTGACCACCAGAATATCCGCAACTTCATGCAGTTTGGCTGGAACGGCATCCTGTTTGAGGGACAGGCATTGACGCCGAAAGCTCAGTAAATAAAAGGAAAGTAACGTTTTACCTGCTGCTGATAACGGATATAATCTTCTCCGAAAACCTGTATCAGTTTCTTTTCTTCGAGTCTGCTGCCGATTTCAATATAAATGATTGCCAATACCGTCAGTAACAAGACACTACACGTCGGACGATAGAGCAATACGCCGGGAAAAAGCAATAACATGGCGGTGTACAACGGATGTCGGACATAGCGATAGACACCACTTGTCACCAATTTGGCATCCGGTGCATATTCCGGTTTCTCCAGGCCCAGAAATTCTTTCACATTAAAACTGGCAAAAGCCACCAGCAGCATGATGACACCTGCTGACATCAGCAATATGGCCGGTATTCTCATCCATGTATCAGGAGAAAAAACATAGGTAGTATCCTGCAGCGAAAACCACACCAACGGCATCAATCCGAATATGGCAATCAGATTGTAGACGATTCTGTAGTGTGGAAATAAGACCGGAAATTGTGTACGGCAATATTCTTTCACACCATCCGCAGCAAGTAAGCTGTGCAGTGCAAAATATAAAACCCAAGCAATCGAAATTTTCAGGAAGAACATACCTAAAGTTAGTATATACTTTGGATATTTTTGGCCGTGATTAAAAATTGCCACATTACTCTTTGAAGCTAAAATGCAATACAAAATATTCACAAACAGTAAAAAAAATAATTATAATGAGTAAAGCAAAAACTTATGACGTATAATGCAATTCTGATGGCATTTTAATTTTACTTATAATACAAATAACCCAAATAATATTCATTAAATTTAGCAATCTCAGTCTGGACATACAGTAGTTCTAAACGTAAAAGCAACTCGAATAGGGTCAATAAATTATTTATATCACATATAAATTACTTTTACAGAAACTATCATATCCCCTTTTAGCTCAAAACTTGATTTTAAAAAATTTGGTCTATTTTTCAAGTTAATTGATTGAAAATTTGAAAAGCCGACACCTTCTATCGGCAATATAAACCCTTTATCGATCTTCCCATTCATATTTTCATCGTGTAAAATGTTTATTGAATACGTCCCTGCTGGAATATTTCTAAAAGTAATAACTGATGAACCATTCACAATTTCTCCGTTTTGAATTTTGTAATATTTTTTATAATCTTGATCAGGAATTGAACCATCTTTATTATACAAAGCAAATTGAACAACTCCCTTTGAATTTCGCAGATTCTTTACCTCTATGGTCAAAGAACAAGTGTCTGCATTGGGATTGTTAAACGAAAAAAGTGTAAGTAAATACATAAATGTAATCAGTGTTGATATTGCTGTTTTCATTTTAAATTAGTTTTAGAGTTAAATATTTCTTTCGCTGTGTCAAACAAATAATAGACCATCGGAACTAAAAATACGGTCAAAATTAATGAAGAAAGAAGTCCACCAATGATTACCCAAGCCAAACCGTTTTTCCATTCTGCTGCTGTTCCTGTCGCCATTGCGATGGGAAGCATACCAACTACCATTGAAAGGGTTGTCATAAGGATTGGTCGCATACGACCTTTGCCTGCTATGATTAAGGCTTCTTTAAAATGTTTACCTTCTGCTTTTAATTGATTGGTAAAATCAACAATTAGAATAGCGTTTTTTACCACTAAGCCCATTAGCATAATTAAACCCAATAAGGCGAACAAACTTAAATTGCTTAACGACAAATTCAATGCGAAAAATGCCCCAATTGCTGCTACTGGAATAGAAAACAAAACTACCAATGGATAAACGAAACTGTCATACAGTGCTACCATAA
>JADLAH010000336.1 GCA_020848315.1 Chitinophagales bacterium
GCAATTGCTGTGTATAGGCCAGTGTGTGTTGGACATGCACATTATCGTCAGCTGTGCCGTGCATCAACAGCAGGTGACCATTCATGTTGCCCGCCTTCGTCAATACACTGTTTTGTTGATAGCCTGCTGTATTTTCTTTCGGTGTGCGCATGTAGCGCTCGGTATAGATATTATCATACCACTCCCAATTAGTGACAGGCGCCACAGCTACAGCTGCCTTGAACATCCGGCTGCTGTCTGACACCGCGAGCGCCGCCATCATTCCGCCATAACTCCAGCCGAAGATGCCAATCCTGCCGGAGTCGACATAAGGCAATGATGCAAAATAACGGGCAGCCTTAACCTGATCTTCCGTTTCAAGCTTTCCTAATTGCAGGTAAGTCGATTTCTTAAATGCCGCGCCTTTGCCGCCACTACCTCTGTTGTCAACGCAGGCTACGATGTATCCTTGTTCGGTCAGATAGTTAAAGAACAAATCTCGGGATGCCGGCCATTCGTCCAGTACTTCCTGATTGCCCGGGCCGCCGTACACATACATCAGCAAAGGATATCGGCGCAGACTGTCCATGTTGGCGGGCAGCAACATCCACGCTTCCAGTGATATGTCACCCGCGGGAATCTGCATATATTTTCTGTCTGACACAAAATCCAGTTTAGCATCCAGCATTTCATTTTTTTCCAGACAAACGCTAACCGGTTGCAACACAGAACGAAGGCAGGTTTGTTTTGGCTGACGCGCGGAAGAATAGGTGTGCAGATAATATTCGCCGGATGGCGAGAACCTGGCCGTGTGCGTGCCAGACAAATCGGATAATCTTGTTTTTTCGAGCGTTCGGTAATTCAGTTTATACAGATATCTTCCTTTGACATCTCCTTCATTCGACTGGAAAAACAATTCATTTTTTTGTTCATTCAGCAAACAGATATCCGTTACTTCGTAATTGCCGGATGTCAACTGACGAATCAGCTGCCCTTGATTATCATAGTGATACAGATGATTAAACCCATCTTTTTCTGAACTGATGATGAATGAGCCGTCATACAAAAACTCCACCACTTGGGGTACATCGACATAGGCCGGATCATTTTCTTCATACAATATTCTTGATTTTCCCGTCGTGATATTATATGCCGCCAGTTGTAATTTGTTCTGATGTCTATTCAGCAACATCAACACCAGTTCGCTTCCGTCTGCAGTCCAATAAAATCTCGGAATATATTCGTAATCGTACGGGATTTTCAACAGCTTATTTTTGCGTTTCTGCACATCGTACAACCAGACAGCGACCTGTGCATTTTCTTCTCCTGCTTTGGGATATTTATAGGAAAAAGAGGTGGGATAGTTTTGCCTGTACTGCATCGGAAAGGCATATTCTTTTACCTTGCTCTCATCAAATTTCAGATAGGCCATCTTTTTGCCGGACGGATGCCATTGGAAGGCCTCCTGCAATTCCAGTTCTTCTTCATACACCCAGTCACTTTTGCCGTTGATGATATGATTCCACTTCCCGTCTTTGGTTACCTGAATTTCCTGCATCAGCTGCAGATCTTTGATAAAAATATTATTATCCCGTACAAATGCGACATATCTTTCAGATGACGAAAATGCGGGGAAATATTGCTCTCCGTAGCTCAACGACTGCAGGTTTCCGGCGGCATCTCCGACGTAATACGAACAGGCTTCGGCATGACGGTACATACGGGCACAGGATGTTTTTACCAGGTATTTCTTTTCTGACGGCGCAAAAACATATCCCGACCAGCGTTGCTCCTGAAGATATGCTTCCGCCTTTGCCCCGATCTGCCAGCGTTGTATTTCTTTCAGCTGCATATCTTTGAAAACGAGATAGGATTTTTTATTCTCCTGCACCAGTTGCATCACTGCTGGCTGATGCTGCATAAACTCATATTCGGCGGGTGACTTAGGCTGATATTTATTATGAATGAAAATATCTTCCAGCGTTAATTGTGAAAACACCGGAAAATAAGTAGTACAACAGAACAGGAATGCTGTTATTTTTGTAATAGTACGAAACATACGGCAGTCAGAATGAATGTCGTCAAAGATACAATAATTATAAATTTTGATCCTATGCCACCGCTACACTCCCGACTGTTCCTGTTTTTCATCTTGTTCTTTGCATATTCCTATTCGTCCGCGCAGGATGAATATTATCCGCCCATCGAAATAAATGACGCGTCCTCCACCACCGAAAAAACAGGAAAACAGGATGGCGAAAAGGCGCAGGAAGAAGACGCCATGACAGCTTTGGAAAAGAAAAAGGAACGACTCAAACGCCTTCGCTTAGGTGGTATTTTCGGGGTGCAGTTCGGCAACTTCACCTATGTGAATATATCTCCTACAGTGGGCTATATGGTAATCAAAGACAGACTGGAAATGGGCGGCGGACCTATTATGATTTATCAACGATTCCGGTACAATAGTTTTGACGCCTACAATTTCTTTGATTACGGAGTGGATGTGTACACCAGAGGATTTTTATACAAGGGATTATTTCTGGAAGCACGGTATGACCTGGTGAACAAACCGTCTTATTTTAATATAGACAGACGACTCAACGTGCACCATTTGCTGTTGGGCGGAGGCTATGCAGCCCCTATAAGCAATATCGGCGTACTCAATGTTTCTCTGTTGTACAATGTGCTGGATAACGAAGAATCCATACATCGCGGGACTTTCGGAAAATTCCCGCTGATACTCACCATCGGATTCGGATTCGGCATCGGCCGCAATTAGCGTCGGGTCGGTTGTTCTTGCAGATATTTAAGGCAGCCTAGCGACAGATACAGCAACGCACCTATCATCGTATAGACAATTATTTTCTGGGAGGTTTGTTGCACATATCCGACTTCTCTCGGATTAGGGCCAAAGAAGATGATAAGCAGATAAAGGGCAATGGCGATAACAATCAGGAACATCACATTGCCATAGCGGTTGGGCAACAGATGATGCTGCCGGATGAGAATGGTATACGCTATACTCAACGGCAACATGAGTCCGAAGCCGACACGCACGCAAAACATATGTTTACTCAAAACCAAATCACAGGGTGTCAGACCGATACCTGCCAGCAAAAACGGGAATACACTTCCACTGATCAATGCCGTCCAGTGCGCATATTTATTGAGTGTCGCGCTATTGGTATATTTCAGGAACTGCAGATTGAATACAAAAATGGCCGCAGACTGCAGCAGCATGGCAATGGTAAAGGTAGAAAAGGACACCCACTGAGTACCACCCTGAAAAGAACGCCAGCGACCGAGTTCCGAGAAGAAATTATTAAAGAAACTATATCCTTTGGTCGTTTTATCGAGCAATGTACCACCCGGAAAAAACAACATACCAATGGTGGTTAACAGTAAAAAAAGAATACAACTCAGGAGTAAAAAGCGGAACGCGAAAGGTTTGTTTTTCATGCGCTAAAAATACAGATTTACTTATTTACGGTGATGTTTTAACGCCTTATTTTTTTCACTTTTACACCATAAAATTATCTATGAAAAATCAATCCTTACTACTGACAGCAATCCTGCTTATTGTGGCTGTCGTGGTGTTACCACTGGTCACGATTTACTACGATGAGCCACTTACCGATCAGCAATTTAAATTATTAAAAGAATTGACTATTGGCATGCTGTTGGTGGCACTGGCTTGTTTCGTGGTGGGAGAAATCAGTCAGAATTATAGTCAGACAGACAAACTGTGGAGCATCACACCGTTCTTTTATGTGGCGTATGCGGCTCACAGCGGTGGCTGGACACCCAAGTTGATTTTAATGACCATACTCGTTGCCGTCTGGGCTTTCCGACTCACCTACAACTTCAACCGCAGAGGTGGTTATTCCTGGAAATTCTGGACCGGTGAAGAGGATTACCGCTGGTCAGTATTAAGAAAGGAACCGTTTTTGCAGGGCAGATTCCGATTTTCCTTGTTCAATCTGTTTTTCATCTGCATCTATCAGCATGCGCTTATTTTGGCATTCACGCTTCCAATTGTCATTGCTGTTCCAACCACCGGCGCGATTGGTGTAACCGAGATTTTCTTTTCCGTCCTCCTATTGCTGCTCGTTTATGTGGAATGGAAGGCCGACGAGCAACAGTGGATTTTTCAAACCAACAAGCACCGGAAAATCCGCAATAAGGAAGTGCTTAACCAAGAAGAATCACAGGGTTTTATTTCATCCGGATTATGGGCAAAAGTGCGGCATCCGAATTATGCGGCGGAGCAATCTATCTGGATAGTATTTTACCTGATTGGCGCAGCAGGCACGGGAAAATGGATCAACTGGAGCATGGCCGGTTGTGTTCTGCTGGTCTTGTTGTTTCAGGGTAGTGCCAATTTCAGTGAGGGCATTTCCTCCGGAAAATACCCGGCGTACAAAGATTATATCAAAAGAGTACCGAGGTTTATTCCTAAGTTCTGGTGAGCTTTCATTTTCATTCTAAAACAAAGTGGCGCCATCCGAAGGATGGCGCCACTTTGTTTTATTACGCTAAGAAAATTACACGTCGATTTTAGCATACTTCGCATTGGCCTCGATAAATTCTCTTCTTGGCGGCACTTCATCGCCCATCAGCATAGAGAAAATATGGTCAGCTTCCGCCGCATTATCTATGGTTACCTGTTTTAAGGTGCGTGTTTCCGGATTCATGGTGGTAGACCATAACTGCTCCGCGTTCATTTCCCCTAAACCTTTATAACGCTGCACATGCACGCTGTCTTCTTTCCCTTCTCCGGCAATCAGTTTGACGGCCGCAATGCGTTGTTCATCATTCCACGCGTACTGCTCTTTATTTCCTTTCTTCACGAGATAAAGCGGCGGTGAAGCGATGTAAATATATCCTTTCTCTATCAGCTCTTTCATGTGGCGGAAGAAGAAGGTCAGAATCAAGGTGGTAATGTGGCTACCGTCTACGTCGGCATCACACATGATGACTATTTTATGATATCGGAGTTTGGTCAGATTCAGTGCCTTTTCATCCCCTTCTACCCCTTTGCTCACGCCGAGTGCGGTGAAAATATTCTTGATTTCTTCGTTTTCATAGATTTTGTGTTCCATGGCCTTCTCCACATTGAGGATTTTACCTCTCAACGGCAGGATGGCCTGGAATGCGCGGTTACGACCTTGTTTTGCCGTACCACCCGCAGAGTCCCCTTCGACGAGGAACAACTCACAGGCATCCGGATTTTTGTCAGAACAGTCGGACAGCTTACCCGGCAAACCGGAGCCACCCAATACGCTTTTGCGCTGCACAAGTTCTCTCGCTTTCTTGGCTGCCATACGGGCTGTTGCCGCGAGAATCACTTTATTTACAATGGTCTTAGCTTCTTTCGGATGTTCCTCCAGGTAGTACTCCAGGTTTTCACCCACCACACCTGCGACAATTGCATCCACCTCGGAGTTACCGAGCTTGGTTTTTGTCTGTCCCTCAAACAACGGCTCCGGCACTTTCACAGACACGAGACAAGTAATCCCTTCTCTGAAGTCTTCTCCGTTGATTTCCGTTTTCAGGTTTTTAAACAAATCATTTTTGGTCGCCCAGTTTTTGAAAACCCTTGTCAACGCACGGCGGAAACCCACCACGTGCGTACCACCTTCGATGGTGTTGATGTTATTTACATAAGAATGGATATTCTCGTTGTAGGAATCATTGTACTGAAAAGCCACCTCCACGATTACATTTTCTCTGGCACCTTCCATGTAAATAACTTCCGGAATGAGCGGCTGTCTGGTTTTATCCAGAAAAGTAACAAACTCGCGCAAACCGCCTTCGGAATAGAAATTTTCGGAGAAAGCAGTTCCTTGCTCATCTACATTGCGTTCATCGGTGATGGTAATGCTGATGCCTCTGTTCAGGTAAGCCAGTTCCCGCATACGAGCCGCCAGTGTATCGTAGTTGTATTCTGTTACGGTAAAAATACTGTTATCCGGCTTGAAGTGAATTTTAGTACCTCGTTTGTTGGACGGTCCGATCTCTTTGACAGGATACAAAGGCGCGCCAATGCTGAATTCCTGCTGATATTCTTTACCCTCCCGCCAAACGGTAGCCACCAACTTGGTGGACAGTGCATTCACACACGACACACCCACGCCGTGCAGACCACCGGAAACCTTGTAGGAGTCTTTATCAAACTTACCGCCGGCGTGCAATACGGTCAAAACCACCTCCAGGGCGGAACGACCTTCTTTCGGGTGCATATCCACCGGAATACCACGACCATCGTCCTCTACAGAAATGGAATTATCGGTATGTATGGTAACAAAGACATTTTTACAGTGTCCGGCCAAAGCCTCGTCAATCGAGTTATCTACCACCTCATATACCAGATGATGCAGACCTCTTACATTGATATCGCCGATGTACATCGCCGGGCGCTTGCGCACGGCTTCCAGCCCTTCCAAAACGGTAATATTATCTGCGCCATAATGCGCATTTTTCACCTCTTCTTTTACTTCACTCATAATTAAAAAATATAGCTGTCAAAGATACAAAAACAAGGCCTGAAATCCCCTAAAAGAGGATGCAGTTTATCCACATTTTAAGTTAAAAAAGGATAATATTTTCAACGCTTCCAACGGCTGATTAAAGCCCCTGAAATTGCCGTGAAAAAATCACGAAAAAACGACCTATAATCGGGTAATATCCGCCCCCAGTTGCTGTAATCTGGTATCGATATGCTGATATCCGCGGTCAATCTGATGTGCATTGGAAATAATGCTCTTGCCATTGGCCGACAAAGCTGCAATCAACAAGGAAACACCGGCTCTGATATCGGGAGAACTCATGTTGATTCCTCTCAGATTATACTCGCGGTTAATGCCTATTACGGTAGCGCGATGCGGGTCGCACAAAATGATTTTTGCACCCATATCTATCAGCTTGTCTACGAAGAACAGGCGGCTTTCAAACATTTTCTGATGAATCAGCACACTGCCGCTGGCCTGTGTGGCTGTCACGAGAATAATACTCAATAAATCCGGCGTAAACAGAGGCCACGGACCATCTGAAATAGTCAGAATGGAACCATCTATAAACGTCTGGATTTCATATTGATCCTGTGCCGGCACAATGATGTCGTCGCCGCTGTATTGTAATTGTATACCGAGTTTACCGAAATACTTCGGAATCAACCCGAGCATATCAATACGGGCATCCTTGATGGTAATCTCGGACTGCGTCATGGCGGCCATACCAATAAAACTGCCGATTTCAATCATATCCGGCAGCAGTCGGTGTTCCGTACCTCCGAGTCGCTGCACACCTTCGATATGCAACAAATTAGAGCCAATACCACTGATTTTTGCGCCCATTCTGTTGAGCATGGAACAGAGTTGTTGCAAATACGGCTCGCAGGCTGCATTAAAGATGGTGGTCACACCTTCAGCCAGCACAGCGGCCATGACAATATTTGCCGTACCGGTAACAGAAGGTTCTTCCAATAAAATATACTTACCCGTCAGACGCTCTGCCGTCAGGGAATAAAAAGAGTTTTCTTTATCAAAATGGAATTGCGCGCCCAACTCCACAAAGCCTAAAAAGTGGGTATCCAGTCTTCTTCGACCGATTTTATCACCACCGGGCGTGGGTAGATAAGCCCTTCTGAAACGTGCCAGCAGCGGCCCTAAAATCATCACTGACCCGCGCAGGTGACCCGCTCGTTTTTTGAAGCCATCCGTAAGAAGAATTTCTGGATCTACCGCAGCTGCATTAAATGTATAGGTATCTGTAGCTTGACGCGTGACGCGCACCCCCATCTCGGACAGGAGCTCTATCAGTACATTTACATCCAGAATATCCGGCACATTGGATATCGTGATATCTTCATCGGATAACAATACGGCGGATAAAATCTGCAATGCTTCATTTTTTGCACCCTGCGGAATAATGGTTCCGCTCAGACGCTTTCCGCCTCTTACTTCAAAGGCATCTGTGTTCATGAATTCTTATTGAATCGATTACGATTGTTGTTCGGAGGAAAGTTACCGCGGTTATTGCGGTTGTTCTTATTCTTGTTTTTATTTTTGTTTTTATGCTGAAATCCGCTGGGCTGGAAATTGCGCTTCGGCTGATTGCGGGTCATGTTTTCGATGTTCATGTCCTCACTGATTTCGAGCGCTCCGCGAGACAAAACTTTCATATCTTCCTTGATTAAATCATTGCTGACTTCTTCATTACTCCAGTTTTTGTAGGCGAGTTTCATAAAGTTGCCAATGATTTCGGTGAAAATGGCCTTTTTTTCCTCGTTATCCATCTGAGAAGCCTTCTCTACCAGCAATTCCACATTTTTGCCATAGTGACGCAGTTTTATTTTTTTCTGCGGATAAGGTAAATTCGCCGGTTTGATGCGTGCCGTTTCTTCTGTTGGTTTCGGGTACGGCGAATCCACATCCAACTTAAACTTGGAAATTATAAAAAGATGATCCCATAATTTCTGCTTGTAGTCGGCTGTGCTGCGCAATTGTGGGTTCAGTGTCGCCATCATCTGAATGATGGTTTCCGCCACTTTCTGACGTTCTTCCCTCTTGGGTATATTCACGGCATAATCGACCATTTTCTGTAAATGTCGACCATACTCACGCATTTCGATGTCGTTCCTATCGGTATTGTAATTCATATCGTAAAAAATTGAAGAATATGTAATTTGTAATCAGCACTAAGACTGGAATGCTTGAATGCTACTACGAAGGACAACAAATATACGGAAATATATTGAAACTACCACCACCTGCCCGAAACTAGGCATTGTCAGCCGGAGCAGGTGTTTCATCCGGCTGTCCGCGCTCTTCCGGAGTATAGAAATAATCTACAAACCCCTTCACCGTTTTCGAAAAATGTGCGGCATCTCTGCCGATAAATCTGGTGCGCACCGGCACACAAAACACCGTTATGCCTTTTTGTATCAGCCACTCTTTGTGCAACATCAGACGAACGGCATCCTTTTCCGTCGTCAGCCATTTCCGCTGTCCGGGATATTTTGTATAAATGGAATTCAGTTCTCCTTCTTCAAACATATGATGATCTGAAAACTCCATGTGATACACCGCACCGGCCTGATTTTCCACCTGTTCTTTCAGCGGACCGGCATCCGCAATGGCAGTCACCAGCATGACGGTATCTTCGGTATTCAGCCACCATTTTTCCTGCGGATCCATCACATTGTAAGGTGTGCCATATTCGATAGTACTGAAGAATATCTGTTGGCTGCCGGCAGGTGCTATGCGTTGTACGATAGCCTGCTGTTCCGGTTCACTGAGATCCGGCGGACACTTCGTCATCACGATTATCTGCGCTCTGTCTTTACCGGAAATAAATTCGCGCAATGTGCCCAACGGCAGTATCCGGTCGTCGTAAAACGGGCGCCGGTAACTGGTCAGCAGAATATTGATATCGGGTCGCACACTCTGGTGCTGAAACGCATCATCCAGCAATATCACCCTGGTTTCGGGATGATCGGACAACAATCTCGGAATGGCAATCACCCGCTGTTCGCCTACGCTTACCTGCACAAACGGATATTTCAACTTGGTCATCAGCGGCTCATCACCCACCTGAAGTGCTGTGTGACCTGTCTGCACAGACAGATAGCCGGATGTTTTTCTGCCATAGCCTCTGCTGAGCACGCCGACCGCATAATCCGGATACAGGAGTTCTATCAGATAGCCAATCATCGGAGTCTTGCCGGTGCCACCCATACTCAGATTGCCCACACTGATGACGGGTAGTGCAAAATCAGTGGAACCTATAAATCCGGTTTTATAGAGCCAGTTGCGCAACCAAATAATCGCACCATATAAGGCGGCAAAAGGAAATAGTAGTATTTTTGTTATCAGACTCAAAAGATGATACTATGAAAATAGCCGAAATAATTCAAACTATCGAAGATTTTGCACCAATATCGTACCAGGAATCTTACGACAACGCCGGATTGCTGACCGGCGACAAATTGGCAGCATGCACCGGCGTACTGATAGCGCTTGACGTGACAGAAGCGGTAGTGGAAGAGGCTATCGCGAGCCGCTGCAACCTGATTGTAGCCCATCATCCACTTATTTTTTCCGGATTAAAACGCCTGACGGGCAGCAACTATATTGAGCGGACGGTCATTAAGGCCATCAAAAATGATATTGCTATTTATGCTGCACATACCAATCTTGACAACGTAAAAAACGGCGTAAACAATGCGATTGCTGATCAGCTCGGACTCATCAACCGGAAAATACTGGCACCAAAAAGAGGTATACTGAAAAAGCTGTACACCTATATTCCGGTCAAAGACAGGGAAATGCTGCTCAACGCACTCTTTGCGGCTGGGGCCGGACATATAGGACACTACAGCGAATGCAGTTTTTCCAGCGACGGACAGGGCACTTTTAATGCAGACGATGCCGCACAGCCGCTCATTGGAATAAAAGGCATCAGACATACCGAGCAGGAAAGCAAGATAGAGGTAATCTTCCCGGAATACCTGGAAACAAAAATTCTGCGGGCCCTCCGGGAAGCGCATCCGTACGATGAGGTGGCCTATGAAATCATCCGGCTTGAAAACAGCTATCAGGACGTAGGATCCGGACTCATCGGAGAGCTGGAAAACGACATGGATGCGAGGGCGTTTTTGCTGCTGCTGAAAGAGCGGATGCAGGCTGATTGTGTGCGACATACCGCACTGTCAGACAAGCCGATACGCA
>JADLAH010000337.1 GCA_020848315.1 Chitinophagales bacterium
GGATGCCACGGATGATTGCAGCCCGGTGTGTTGGCAGGCGGATAATTGTTGTTGGGCGTATTCGGATAAAAACCGCCAGCTACCTGATCCAGATACCAGTTCACAGGTGTCGTAGGTAATTTGGTAATAATCTGCAGACCGAAATATCTGTCTAATTCGGCGACGGTGCGGTAGCCGTTCTGTATGTTAATCATTTTGTTGTAGATGACTCTTCCGTTGAATCCGTTTTCCGTAACACGCAACAGGTGGTTGCCCGGTGTGATGTCATAAAAACGGAAGATGTTTTTGGGAGAGGTAATCACCTGGTTATTCAGGCTGACCGTATATTTTCCGAACGTATTTATTTTCAGGAAAAATGCGGCATCAGCCCATAGCGACTGAACGATGAATATCGTAATAGCAAGCGTGTAAAGTTTTTTCATAAGAAATATTTTATGAAAAAGCGATTACAATAGCCGTGCCAAATTACTGTAACTAATGTTTAATAGTTTTTAGGCCATCACTTTTATGCGGATATTCGGCAGCATCTCCAGCTGTGAAATCAGATCTTTGGTGATGGTTACACCCGTTTTATTGGAGTGGAACCTCAGTGGCGGCTGATTATCTTCAAACAGATATAGGGTCATCGGCTTCTTGCCGCTGTGTTTGGAAACAATCTTGTAGATTCGATCCACCAAATCTTCCGTCAGATTTTTATAATGCAGCATGATGCGCAATTCTTTCGAATTTTTTTCCATGACATCCTGCATGAATTCAATCTGTGAGATGTTGAGTTCATATTTTTCAGGATCCCGGAAACTTTTTTTGTAGTTCCCTTTCAGCAAAAGCCGGTTGCCGGGTTCCAGGAAAGCCAGGAATTTATTGTAGTTGTCTTTGAAAAACATCACCTCCAGAGAACTTTCCAGATCTTCAAAAGAAACTATAGCCCATGGCCTGCCATTTTTATCGGTGCGTTTGTTGACATTGCCTACCATACAGGCAACGGATACTTCTCCGTCCCTGCGGTTTTCAATGTCCGCAAAGTTGGTATTGGTATAATGTTTTATCTCAAAATCATATTCATCGAGTGGATGACCTGAAATATAAATACCCGTTACTTCCTTTTCTTTCTGCAATTTCTCAAATGGTTGCCAAGGGGTGGTATGTGGCATGTCCGGCTCAGGAATCTGCGCGTCTGCCGTATCGCCGAATAAGGAAAACGCGGTAGAGGCGCTCTGGTCTTTCACGTTGTTGCCAAATCGGATGGCGAGTTCTATCAGCGTGCTGCCATCTTTGAAGGTGTGGAAATATTGTGCACGGTGTGCATCCGGAAATCCGTCAAATGCGCCGGCCTGTGCCAGTGCCTCAATGTTCTTTTTATTCGCCGCACGGAGGTTAATTCTTTTGGTTAAATCAAAGATATTTTTGAAAGGTCCGTTGGCGGCACGCTCTTCCAGAATGGAATTGACCGCAGCCTCGCCACAGCCTTTGATAGCGGATAACGCAAATCGGATTTCTCCGGCTTTATTCACCGAAAATTTACTGTCACTTTCGTTGATGTCCGGTCCGAGTGTCGGCACATTCATGCGGCGGCATTCGCTGAGGAAGAAATTGATTTGTTTGATGTCGCTCATGTTGTGCGATAGCACCGACGCCATGTATTCCGCCGGATAATGCGCTTTCAGATAGGCGGTCTGGAAGGCGACAAAGGCGTAACAGGTGGAGTGCGATTTGTTGAACGCGTAGGAAGCGAATTTTTCCCAGTCCACCCAAATTTTTTCGCAGGTTTCTGCCTTCAGGTTGTTGGCAGCGCAACCTTCCATAAACAGCGGTTTTAAGGAGTCGAGTTTGGCGCGGTCTTTCTTACCCATTGCCTTTCTCAATTCATCCGCTTTCCCCTTCGTGAAGTTGGCCAGCTTTTGTGACAACAACATCACCTGTTCTTGATAGACCGTAATGCCGTAGGTGTCTTTCAGGTATTCTTCCATCTCCGGCAAGTCGTAGGTGATAGGCTCACGTCCGTGTTTACGGGCAACGAAGTTGGGAATATAATCCATCGGTCCGGGACGATACAATGCGTTCATCGCAATGAGGTCGTCAAACTTATCCGGCTTGAGGTCGCGGAGATATTTCTGCATGCCCGGACTTTCAAACTGGAATGTTCCGATGGTGTCGCCGCGCTGATAGAGTTCAAATGTCTTGACATCATCCAGCGGTACGTCGTTGATATTAATCTTAATCCCGTGGTTCTTTTCTATCAGTCTCAGTGCGTCGCGGATAATGGTCAGTGTTTTCAGTCCCAGAAAGTCCATCTTCAGCATTCCGGCACTTTCGATAATGCTGCCGTCAAACTGTGTTACCAATAGTTCGGCATCTTTCGCGGTGCAGACCGGTACATAGTTAACGATATCTTCCGGCGCAATAATTACCGCCGAGGCGTGAATACCGCGGTTGCGGATAGAGCCTTCCAGGTTCTCCGCCAGTTTCAGCGTGCGTTGCAGCGGATTGTTGTTGTCTTGCCGCAGGCTGCGCAGTTCTTCCACTTCCTTGTAGGCATCCGCCAATGTCACTTTCGGGCGCTCCGGTACCAGCTTCGACATTCTGTCGGTGTCTGATAATGGCACTTTCAAAACGCGGCCTACATCCTTTATCGAACTCTTGGCAGCCATGGTGCCGTATGTGATAATCTGGGCTACCTGATTCTTTCCGTATTTATCCACGACATAATCAATCACGCGCTGACGACCTTCGTCGTCAAAGTCGATATCAATATCGGGCATCGATATACGATCCGGATTGAGGAAACGCTCAAAGAGCAGGTTGTATTTTATCGGGTCTACATTGGTGATGCCAATCGCGTAAGCTACCGCGGAACCGGCGGCAGAACCACGTCCGGGGCCAATGGAAACGCCGAGATTGCGTCCTTCGTTGATAAAGTCCTGTACAATGAGGAAGTAACCCGGGAATCCCATATGTTGTATGGTTTTGAGCTCAAAGTCGAGTCGCTCAATAACGTCCAGTGGCAGTATCTCACCCCATCTTTTTCGGGCGCCTTCAAAGGTCAGAAAATGAAGGTATTCATCCTGATTGCTGAAGCCCGGAGGCAATTGGAAAGCCGGTAGCAGGATATCGCGACTCAGGTTCAGCGCCTGTACTTTCTCTGCAATTTCAAGCGTGTTCTCGATGGCAAAAGGTACATCCTTGAACAAGTCCTTCATTTCATATTGTGTCTTGAAAAAAAACTTGTCATTGGGAAAGCGGAAACGATCCGGATCTACGAAGTCGCGGCCGGTCTGCAAGCACAACAGAATGTCGTGTGCCTCGCTGTCTTTTTGGTCCACATAGTGCGAATCGTTGGTGGCGATGACTTTTACTTTGTGCTTTTGCGCGAATTTCAGCAACTCCTGATTGATGCGCTCCTGACTCCATCCGGTGCCATCGAGATCATCGATATTGTGTCGCTGTAGTTCTATGTAATAATCTTCTCCGAAGATTTTCAACCATTCCAGAAATACTTTTTCCGCTGCTTCCACGCCTTTTGTAATCATGGTTTGCGGAACTTCGGCTCCCACACAGCAGGTGGTGGCGATAATGCCTTCGCTGTGCTGCTCAATCAGTGCTCTGTCCACCCGTGGGAAATCCATGTATAGACCGTCAATGAATCCGAGTGAAACTAGTTTCATTAGATTTTTATAGCCGGTTTCATTTTTCGCCAGCAGAAGTTGATGGTAACGCTTGTCCTTGAACTCGCGGGTGAATTTTTTGTTGAAACGGTCTTCCACCACATACACCTCACAGCCCAGAATGGGCTTGATTCCGTGTTTTTTGCAGGCGGAAAAGAATTTGAATGCCCCGAACATATTGCCATGGTCAGTGATGGCCACCGCAGGCATATTGTCCGCTTTTGCTTTCTTTACCATAGCCTCGATGTCCGCGGCACCGTCTAGCAGAGAATATTGGGTATGGCAGTGTAATGGAGCAAAATCGCACATAGGAACAGGATTTAAAGCATTAAAATTGGCGGATACTACCCAAAATTACAATAGAAAAGACAGGGATGATATTTTTCCGGTCATTTTATTTTTCAACAGTGTATCATATTGATAATCAATTTAAAAACCGCACCTGAAAGGTGCGGCGAACTAAATTGCCTTGAACTCAGTTTACTGCTAGTACGAAAGCTTTTACTAAGCTAAGGATAAACTATAATGAGAATGGAAACAACTGAGTGAGCGGTCGGAAAATTGAGTAAACGGCAAGATGGGTGGCTGTTTGACAAAAAAATGCCCGGACATTGCATCCGGGCTACACGCAACTAAGAGTTTTCATTTAAGACTAAATGAAACATCACTTCATCATAGTTTTATGGATTTATGAAGTTGATATAGCAATATTACATGTTTTTGTTGATGTATGTCAATAAAAATGAGTAAACGGTCACTTTAATGAGTAAGTGGGAAATGTGCGTCTCGCGACACTGATTGCATCATACCCCATAAAAAGGTATTATTGAAACTTTCAGATAGTTTTGAAATTATTGTCTGAAAATCATTATATTTGAGGATGCAAATACAGCAGGCAAAACACCAGTTTGTTCAGGCATGGGGCGCATTTGGTTCCCATTGGGGTGTCAATAAAACCATGGCGCAGATTCATGCGCTGATGATGATTTCTGAAGAATCCCTCAGTACAGAGGAAATTATGGAGACATTGGCCATTTCAAGAGGCAATGTCAATATGAATGTGCGCGAACTGATTGACATGGGATTGGTGTTTAAGGTGTTCAAACAAGGCGAAAGACGGGACTATTTTATCGGTGAAAAGGATGTCTGGAAGATTGCCAAGCAGGTGGCCAAGCTCAGGAAAGCCAGAGAGTTGGATCCGGTGCTTAACCTGCTGCAGGAAATCAGACAGATGGATTTACCTCCGAAAAATGAAGAAGTAAAGCGTTTTTTAAAGCTCGTTGATGACTTTTATAAACTGGCAGTCAACATTGACCGATTGGTGGAAGGGATTATTAAAGCAGAAGAAAGCTGGTTCTGGGATAAAGTACTGAAACTGCTGGCCAAAAAATAAAAACATGGAAGGTGTAGAAGACAAAGCATTGATTTATGACAGTAATTGTCCGATGTGCTGTTGGTACACCGATAAATTTGTACAGACCGGCACGCTGGAGAAAGATGGCAGAGTCAGCTTCGACGAACTGACTACAACACAGGCAGCCTGTATCGACTGGCAGCGCGGCAGACATGAAATTCCGCTGTTGGATAAAAAGTCGGGAAAGGTGATGTACGGACTGGATGGCCTGACTTACATCCTGTCGGCGAGGTGGCCGTTTTTTGCGCCCGTGTTGCAACATCCGTTCGGAAAGAAGTTAGTCAAACCGCTGTATCAGTTTATATCTTACAACAGAAGAATAATAGTGCCGCATGGTGTTGCCGCGATGCCCAAGTACGATTGTGCACCTGATTTCAGTCTGGGCTGGCGACTGGCACTGATACTCATCTGCGGAGGTATTTTTGTCGGATTATCTTATGCGATTACAGTTGTTCAGAATCCGATGGCTGCAATGTTTATCTTTTTACCCACGGTTCTCTATCTGTTGACTATCGTTTTGGGATCGCGAAAGAATGGCAGAGAAGCTATGTGGAATGCCACAGGCGATTTTTTTGTCACACAACTGAGTACTTTCCTGTTATTTCTGCCATTTTTTTTGTTGATGAAATGGCTGTTGAATGATAATGTTTACGGATTGCTGGGCGCATGGATGCTGATGCAGGTGCGGTTGCTGTTTTCATTTGTCCGAAGAATGAAAAATAAAGGCTACATGGCGGACAGTCAGGCGGTGGTATAATCTGCACTTTTTCTGAGAAACAGGGAAGGCAATTCTATAAAAGCGTTTCTTCCAGGCGATCTAATATTCTGGCGACGGCGGGACAAATACCGGCATTGGTCACCGTTAAGTCCAGGATTTTAGTCATTTTTTTCTGATGGGTATGCGGATATTCCCGGCAGGCGTTGGGGCGCACTTCATAAATGCTGCAATAATTGTCATCATTCAGGAATGAACAAGGGGTATGCTTGAAAACAAAATCACCGTCTTCATCCTTGCGCACATATTCATCCATGAATTTTGCCGCACTCATGCGAAGGTGTTTGCTGATAGTGCTGATGTCTTCGTACAGTAATAAGGCCGGTGTGGTCCGGCAGCAGTTGCCGCAATCCAAACAATCAATTTCCTCAAATACCGTCTCATGCTCCGTGTGAAATAATTCATCTACATCAAAAGGTTTCATCTTTTTCAGTTGTTGCACCAGTCTCAGGTGTTCTTTTCTTTTCTGAACGGCTTGTGTATGCAGCTGTCGGATTTCTTCCTGTAAATCCATTATCTCACTTTTACTTTATAGCCTTCCTTCTCCAGGATTTCTTTCACTTTCTGCTTGAAGTCGCCCTGCAAAACAATCTCGCCGTCTTTGGCCGCGCCGCCGACGCCGCATTTCGTTTTCAGGAATTTTGCCAGTGTTTCGAGGTCTTCGTTTTTTCCGATGAATTGCTGCACCAGTGTCACCGTCTTGCCTTTGCGTTGTTTGCTGTCCGTGCAGACAACTAACAACTGCTTCGATTTCTCGAGGGTTTCCTGTTCTTCTTCCTGCTCCGACTGATACTGAAAGTCAGGGTTGGTAGAATATACTGTGCCGAGTCTGTCTTTCCAGTTTTTGCTCATAGTGGTGAATTTTTTAAGTGAATCAGATCAGCACGAAAAATCCTGGTCAACCAGAAAGTTGAGGGCTTCTTTCTTGCAGATAACTTCTATGTAGTTGGTTTGTCCCTTGTAATCGCCGTCCATCTGTATGCTCTCAATCTTGTTGGCACGGATGATGAGTTTTTCATTGACGCGATGTGTCTCCAGCATTTCCTGTGATGCGATATCGCCAAAGAAAGCTTCATACACGAGCGTAGGTACTTTCGTTCTGTCGAAATTTTTTATAATGGTGATTTCAAATTTGCCATCGTTCAGGATACTGTTTTTCGTGAATTCAATATTGTATCCAAGTTGACCGGTATTGGTAATTAACACGGTGAAAGCCTCTGTTTCTATAGCAGGTTTATCATCCATCTGTATGGTAAAATGCGGCAGTTTGTAGGTGAATGCAGTTGACAATACGCCCGATAAATAAGCCCCGACACCGCGGAATGGAATCTTGTCAAATTGCTCCACTACTTTGGCGTCATAACCAATGCCCGCCGTCATAAAGAATGGTTGTCCGTTCAGAAAACAGGCGTCAATTTTGTATGCCTTGCCGGTATTAATCAATCTTATGGCCTGCGGAACATTAATCGGAACACCCATTTTACGGGCATTGGCATTGCCGGAGCCGGTAGGGATGCTCGCCAGTATTACCGGCGTATTGACTATTACCTGTCCCACTTCATTCTGGGTGCCATCGCCACCCACCACCGCGATGATGTCTACCTTATCTATCAGCGATTGCTGGGCAATCTTAATGGCATGGCCGGCAAATTTGGTATAGAAAATATCATAATCAAATACATTCAGATCGAGATTTTTCTTCACCATACGTTCCGTGAAATGAGCACCAAATGTGCCTCCGGATTTGGGATTTACTATAAATCGTACTTTCTTTCTCAAGGGGATTCATTTTGGGGTATAATCAGCCTATTTCGGCTTTCAAACTCAGGTCTAGACTTTTTACGGAATGCGTCAGTGCTCCGACGGAAATGAAGTCTACTCCGGTTTCTGCAAAGGAGCGGATGGTTTCCAGAGTAATGCCGCCGCTGGCTTCCGTTTCGAATCGTTTGTCAATCAGGACAACCGCTTCCCGCACGAGTTCCGGAGTAAAATTGTCCAGCATGATGCGGTGTATGCCGCCGCACTCGAGTGCTTCTTTCACATGGTCCAGATTTCGCGTTTCCACTTCTATGCGCAGGTCGAGTTGCTGCTCCTGCAGATAAGCGTGTACCTTTTTAATAGCCTTCGTAATGCCGCCGCAGAAATCGATGTGATTATCTTTCAGCATAATCATGTCATACAATCCGAATCGGTGATTCGCGCCACCGCCCACGGTCACAGCATATTTTTCGAGAAACCTAAGATGCGGTGTCGTTTTCCGGGTGTCTATCACTTTGGCGGATGTTCCTTCGATGGCTTTCACATAAGCCTGCGTGCGTGTCGCGATGCCGCTCATGCGTTGCATGCAATTCAATACCAGTCGCTCTGCGGTCAGGATGGAAACGGCGTTGCCATATACATGAAACGCGATGTCGCCGTATTGTATCGCTGCACCTTCTTCCATATGATTTTCCATGCGAAGCGTCGGGTCTACCTGGTGAAATACAGCCCGGGCTACTTCCATGCCACATAAAACGCCGTTGTCTTTCACCAGCAGACGTGCTTTTCCCTGCGTGCCGGTATCAATGGAAGCAAGGGAAGAATGATCTCCTTCGCGCACATCTTCCTGCAGCGCCAGACGTATAAATTCGTTGAGTTCCTGTTCACAAATCATGGACAAGATTAAGCAAATTCTTCTTAAAATGGTAATCCGTAGGCGAAATGCAGCGTGGATTATTCCTTTTCAAATCGTATTTCCTGAATGAATTGAACGCCGCCTGATTTCTTGACGTAGATATAGGTGCGGTAGGAACCGGCATTGGTTTTCAGGCTGCCGATGGTATATTGGGCGCCGTCAGGGGAGGTGCCTTTGTGAATGACGGTGAAATCGCGGAAGGAAAATTTACCCAGAAATCCCTTTAATATCATCTCGGCCTGCGTATTGCTGTAATTATCTGCATTGTCATCAATGGTAATGTCCACTCTTTTATCGAAGTTTTTAGCGATTTGAGCCGCATTACCCGATTTTAAGGCAGCCGCCACCGACGGGATTACTTCCTGTGCCTGCACCAACAGGGAAAAAAGTAAACTAAATATAAATACAGCGGATAGCTTTGATAACTTCATAAAATCGTATTTTTGTCAATGTATCGCACAATTTGTGCCAAGATTTGTTCAAAAATAGAAATTTTTAATAAAAATTAACAACGTGAGCGCAGCAATCCAAAAAGCAATGTTGATAATTATGGACGGTTGGGGTACCAATCGCAATCCGAAATCAAGTGCCATCGAGGCGGCGCATACGCCTTTTGTGGATAGTTTATACCTGAAATATCCCAATACCGGACTGCTGACCCACGGAGAATACGTCGGATTGCCGGCCGACCAAATGGGGAACTCAGAAGTGGGACACATGAATCTGGGGGCAGGTCGTGTGATTTTTCAGGATTTGATGCTGATTAATCATAAAGTGCAGTCAGGAGAGATTTTTAGTAACAAAGTGTTGCTGGACGCATTTGAATACGCCGTTAAGAATGAAAAACAGGTTCATTTCATGGGCCTGGTATCCGACGGTGGCATTCATGCGCACATCAGCCATCTGAAGGCCCTGATTAAAATGGCGCAGGATAATGGCGTTACCCGCAGTTTTGTGCATGCTTTCACGGATGGCAGGGATACGGATCCTAAGTCGGGACTCGGCTTTGTGGAGGATATATATCGTTTTTGCGAAAAAACACCTACCCGGATTGCTTCTGTTTGCGGCCGTTATTATGCGATGGACCGCGACAAAAGATGGGAAAGGGTAAAGGAAGCTTATCTGTTGCTGACGAAGGGAACAGGTGCAGTCGTGCAAAATCCGGTGGAAGGTATACGGAACGCTTACACCCATGGTGTTACCGACGAGTTTATTCAGCCTGTGGTGGTAACGGACGCCGCAGGGCAGCCGCTGGCAACCATACAACCGGGGGATGTGGTGATTTGCTTTAATTTCAGAACAGACCGTTGCCGCGAAATTACGACGGTGCTGACACAGCAGGACATGCCGGAATGGGATATGCACACGATGCCATTGCATTATGTTACAATGACCATCTATGATGATAAATACAGGAACGTACATCCCGTCTATGGAAAGGAAAATATAGTGAATTCGCTGGGTGAAGTTATCGCCGTCAATGGACTTACGCAGTTGCGCATCGCGGAGACTGAAAAATATCCGCACGTTACCTTCTTTTTTTCCGGCGGACGCGAAGAGGTATTTCCCGGAGAGGAGCGCATCATGATTCCATCGCCGAAGGTTCCTACTTATGATTTACAGCCTGAAATGAGTGCCTATGAAATCAAGGATGCGGTTATTCAACATATGGAAGAGCGCACGCCGCATTTTATTTGCCTTAATTTTGCCAATACGGATATGGTGGGTCATACAGGGGTTTTTGAGGCAGCCGTGAAAGCGGCGGAGGCGGTGGATACCTGTGTGTCAGCTGTGGTAGAAAAGGCATTGCAACACGATTACGCCGTCTTCCTGACTGCGGATCATGGGAATGCTGACTACATCGTCAATGAAGACGGCACACCGAATACGGCCCACACCAAGAATATTGTGCCTTTGTTTTTAATCAGTAAGCACTATCGCGGTACGATGCAACCCGGAAAACTGGCAGATATCGCGCCTACCATTCTTACGGTGATGGGATTGCAGGTACCTTCCGATATGCTCGGCCATATTTTAGTAGATAATAATTAATACATGAAAATGAAAAGCAGTAAAACCGGCAACCGATTGGGGCAATATTTATTGCTTGTCATAAGCGTGATGCTGTTGTCTGGATGGATGACCGGTTGTACGCCTTCTGAAACGGTAAAAGAAGAAATATCCAGGGAGAAATTTTATTTTGATCTGGAACGTGTGGTGAAACAGGATATAGACACCAACACGACCAATCACCTGAGTGAAAATAAAACCGTTATTATCAATGGAAGAAAAGAAACCAAGAAGATAGATACTGTCGACTGGAAACTGGAGCTGCAACCCATCGCGGATGCCGATATCAACAGGGCGGCCTGGAAAGGGAAATTTCTGGCAGACACACTGGATGTCGGTGTGGCCGGCAGAAAAACGATACAATACCGCGCCTTGTCGGCAGATATTCCGGTGCAATCCATGCGCGTGGATTTTGAAAATAATCAGGTGTACCGCGTGAGTATCCTCAAAAAAATCAACTCTATGCTTTTTACTTCCATACAGTACATGGATTATTATCCGCGCAAAGGATTTATTATCCGGAGCGAACAGAAGGCATTTATCATCAACTCACTCCAAACGGAAATAGCCGTGGATTTTGTCAAAAAATAAAAAGTAATACCCATTATGATACAACCCAGAACATTCAAAGGAGCGCGCGATTTTTTACCGGAACAGATGTTGCACAGAGAACGCATTACGCAGGTGATGCGTCAGACTTTCAAGAAATACGGATTTGCACCGATTGAAACGCCGGCGATTGAGTATCTGGATGTGCTGACCGGAAAATATGGCGAAGATGCAGACCGGCTGATTTACCGTTTGAATTATAAAAACGGGAGCAAGGACGAAGCGGCGCTGCACTACGACCTGACCGTGCCTTTTTCGAGGGTGGTGGCTATGAATCCGGATCTGGCAATGCCCTTCAAACGCTATCAGATTCAACCGGTATGGCGTGCCGACCGGCCTCAGCCACATCAGGGACGTTTCCGTGAGTTTTATCAATGCGATGTCGACTGTGTCGGTTCTTCGTCCATGGTGATAGATGCCGAAATGGTGGCCATTACCTATGAAGTGCTGTCTCAGCTCGGGTTTGAAGGGTTTCTTATAAAAATCAATAACCGAAAAATACTGAATGGTATCACTCAGTATGTCGGACTGGATGCTTCGTGGACACTGGAAGTCTGCCGTTCTATCGATAAATTGGATAAAGTGGAATGGTCGGAAGTGCGCAAGGAACTGACCGACAAAAATATCGCGGAAGACGCTATTGCGAAACTGGAATTTTTACTGCAGAAAGAATTAACGCTGACGAATCTCGAAGCGGAATTAAGTGCTGTTGAAGTGGCACAGGAAGGTATCCGCGAACTGAAGCAGGTGTTCGCTTACCTCGATATATTGGGTATTCCTGCGTCAGCCTATAGGTTTGATATTTCGCTGGCGCGCGGATTGGATTATTATACCGGCCCTATATTTGAAACCAAATTGCCGGCGCATCCACATATCGGTTCACTCACAGGTGGTGGCCGCTATGATACACTTATCGGAATGTTTACGGGTAAAGATATGCCGTCTGTCGGAACGACGCTCGGACTCGACCGCATCTTCACGGCGATGCAGCAATTAAATCTGCTGGAGGACGTCAAAACATCCACGCAGGTGCTTGTGGCCAATTTCGGCGATGATACCATGCAGGATGCGCTGTCGCTGGTGAAATCCCTGCGTGAAAATAATGTGAATACAGAGTTTTATCCGGAACCGGCCAAGATGAAGAAACAGTTTGCCTACTGCGATAAAAAGAAAATTCCTTATGTATGCATCATTGGTGAAACAGAAAAGGCAGCGCAGAAAGTATCTGTAAAAAATATGCAGACAGGAGAGCAGCATGTTGTGTCGTTGGAAGAGCTTGTTTTTTTGTTAAAAAAATAAGCCGCTAAACTTTTTAGAACTCAGTGCGTTATAGCAGGTATGAGTTTGATAAAACATAAAAATTCCCATTCATTCAGAGGTGTACTGCTCGTGGCAGGCGTATACCATTTGCTGTGGGGACTGAGTGTTATTCTGTTCCCATCTTTCTTTTTTACTTTGTCTGCCGCAGCTTTGCCATCGCATATAGAATTATGGCAGGCTGTCGGTCTCTACACTGCCGTACTCGGACTTGGCTATTTGTTGGCTACCGGTGATCCCATCCGCAACTGGCATATCGTTTTCATGGGTTTCACCGCCAAATTATGTATCGTCATCTGGTGTCTGGTGAGTCTGTGGATACATCAGGAAAATTCGGTGTTGTTTACAATGCTGTTTGTGAATCACGTGGTGTGGTTGTTGCCGTTTTTGTGGATTCTGTATAATGTTTACAAATACCCGTATCTACTGGATAACGAGATGATACGCATGAATCAGTTTGCAGTAGATGAATTGCTGGATATGTTCACCACGAATAAAGGAGAGTCACTGGCGGAAATGTCGATGAGACAACCCGTGATGCTGGTGTTCTTACGCCATTTCGGATGCACGTTCTGCAAGGAAACCATCATGAATATCCGTGAAAACAAAGATGCTATCAGAGAAAAAGGAACGGCTATCGTATTTGTCAATATGCTGAGCGAAAAGGAAGGTATGCGCATTCTGCAGGAATACCAGATGGATGATAGCGTTTATGTGTCTGATCCGGAAGCCCTGTTATACAAGGCATTTAATCTGCGCAGAGGAACTTTGTCTCAGTTGCTCGGACCGGCGGTTTTATTGCGGGGGATTTATCTCTGGTTTACGAAGAAGGCTTTCACGACCTATAAAAGCGGTGCGGATGTCTATCAGATGCCGGGTATATTTTTGCTGTATCAGGGTGTCGTGATAAAACAGTTTGTGCACGAGACAGTGGCCGACAATCCACCGTATCTGGAACTGGCTACCTGTGAGCAGTGTATGCCGGCTTTGTAATTGCGCTGTCACTTCTTATTTTTTGTTAAGTCGCCACATTTCCCAAATATTTCTTCTGTTGTATAGTTTTAAATACTAAATTTAAGTGTTCAAAAACAATAAACATGAAGAAACTGACTTCTCTTATGCTGGTAGCATTCGCTTTGATGCTGCAAATGAGTTTCGCTACACAGGTACAATTAACCGTACGACTGAAAAATGGCGATGTCGTAACCGGAAAATCCAATCTGCCGAAGATTACAGTAGTAACTCCTTATGGTAGTTTGTCAATTCCTATTGAGAAAGTAAATACCCTCAAATTCGGAGTGCCATCTGACCCGACCAAAACGCCTGCGGTACTGACAGATTTGAAAAAATTACAGACGGCAACACCTGCGGAATCCAAAGTGGTATACGAACGTTTGTTGGGATATGGTACACCTATTCTCGCTGCTGTAGTGGCTTTCACACAGGATGCAAACTATAAAGTTTCCGATAATGAAGAATACACTATTGAGCAATTACTGGAAGCATTATATGCTAAAGCCGGTGTGACATCCGCTGATAATGTAAATGATGCGCTAACTTACGATGGACTGAACTACGTAGAAGGGGCTATCGCTTTTACAGACATTAATGTACAGTCAGAATATGGCAACCTGCTGTTTCGTCGCGATAAGATAGAAAGCATGGATGTGTCCGTGATTGA
>JADLAH010000338.1 GCA_020848315.1 Chitinophagales bacterium
GGCCTGTATCTGCACAGTGGCATTGTCCGATTGGGCATGCAGCATTACGCTCAGCATGAGTAATAACATCAGTTGTAAATATCGCACACTCAAAAATACCATATTCCGGCATATTACACGGAAAAAAACTTGTTAATTTATGTTGCAGGGAATGAGAAGGGTGAATGCATGAAGTGATGTAATAATGTAGTGATGTAGCAATGTAACAATTGCTGGGGCTATCGTGCCACGATAATCGTGGCACGAGTATCAATCAGGTCGTTTTCTCAAAGACCTGTACCGAACAGTGAATTACCTAAGATGTAAACTAGTAAGCAGAATATTTACCGTCGTAAACAGACAAACTCTTTTTATAAAGGTAAAAGAATACAGCTTAATTTTTTACACTTTAACACTTGCTATTTTTCTTAGAATAAGTAACCAGAATAAGTAAAGCCACGCATTGCGTGGCTTTACTTATTAATCCTTATTTAAATATCCTCTATTAGATTACTATCCTAAATTAATTGATGACCTCAAGTATAGTACAACTACATGAATCAATAAATACATATCTATTCTTTTCAATATCAAATTTGTAATATCTAATATAATAACTCCCAGCTATCTTTGAAATAGAATCATTTATTCTAATACTATCAACACATTCTGTGAATGCATTTGTATATATTTTCTGTCCATAATCTAACGTAATAAATGCACCACCTCGGTTTCCATCTTTATAATATGAAATTTTACCACCTAACTTTAACCCAATATTTGTTGTTGTTAACTTATTGGAACGCATATTTAACAATAAACCAAAAAGCAAAAACAAGCTTAAGAAAATAATTGGAAATATTTTTTTCATCATCTTATTTAGTCTTTTTTCCATTTCTAATTGGTTCCTTTCTTTCACAGGCCTTCCGCAGGATGGCTGTGGCTATTAATTGCGACGGCCTATGACCGGATTCATTCCACAAATACCCAAACGCTCTTACTGACCAACCAACCACTCTAATATTCTATTACCATTCAATCATCCGAAGTAACCAAAATGGCATTACACGAAGATACATATTTTTATTTACGGTTTCACCGGCTATGGCTGTTTGCACTATCGTGCCACGATAATCGTGGCACGAGTATAGATATTTTTGTATATTTATCTCTATGAAACCAACCCATTCCACCATCAGTGATGAGGAATTGATCGTGCGGTATAAGGCATCGCAGGATAATTCCATTACGGGTGAACTGTACAAACGCTATTCGATGCTGGTGTTTGGTCTTTGCTACAAATATCTGAAGGAAGAGACCGAAGCGCAGGATGCGGTAACGGAAATTTTTGTACTGGTGATCCGGAAACTCGCCGATCATGAGGTCAGCAACTTTAAATCGTGGTTGTATTCCACCGCGAAAAACTACCTGATCCGGCGACAGAAAAGGCTGCAAAATCAGCCCGAAATGATAGAAGCAGAAAAAATTTCGGAAAATTTTATGGAAAATGAGCCCGACAGGTCTCTATATATACGGGAGCAGGATACTGACCTCCTGCAACAAGCTATCAGCCACCTGAACGACGAGCAGCGTACGTGTATTGAATTGTTTTATCTACAGCAGAAACCTTATATCGAAGTGGCTTCCATTACCGGCTATGATCTGAAGAAAGTAAAAAGCGCTATTCAGAATGGGAAAAGGAATTTAAAATTATTCATGGAAGAAAAAAGACAACAACATGGAGCATGAACGCTTAAAAAAATACCTGGCCAATGAATTAAGTCCGGAAGAACGCAATGCCTTTGAACAGGAAATGGAAAACGACCCGTTTCTACAGGATGCGGTGGAAGGACTAGAAGCGTGGCAAAAAGACAAACAACAATGGTCGGCAGACGCACTGGAAACGAAGCTACAGGAGCAGGCACACCGTATTCACACGCCGCCGCGCGGAAAGATGGTGTTATTTAATTTCGTCAAACTAGCGCTGGCAGCGAGTATCATCGGTATCATCAGCCTGCTGACCTGGCGAATGCTGGGCAACAAGACCAGCGTTGACACGCAGGAATTATTCGCGGCATATTATCAACCGATGACGCATCCGGATGCGACTGTACGCGGAGATCATTCAAAAAATGAAGAAGACAGCGCGATACAGGCTTATGAAAAGGAGAACTATTTTGAGGCGGTCAACCACTACCGGAAGCTAACACAGAACCATCCAAAGAATGTGCGTTATCAACTGTTCCTGGGCATCTCGTATTTATCGACGCAGCAAGCAAAGAAGGCAATAGAAACCTTACAACCTATCATTACTTCGGCAGAATATCAGGATGACATACATTGGTACCTGGCAATGGCATATCTCAAAAACAAGGAAGTCACCAATGCGCTTGTACATTTTAATCACCTGACCCAGACCGACAATTACTATCAGCAACAGGCAAAAGAAATCGCAGACAAACTGGATGGAAAACTGGCGGCGAATTGATTGAACTCACCTCGGTAAGAAACCGAAGAGTATCTATCAATGAATTAAACACTTGAGTGTTCAAGCAACAAATGTACGTACGATATTCAAATTGCCACTCTACAACCATTTAGATATGCCGTTCCGCATGGTAGGAAGAACGCACCATAGGGCCGCTTTCCACATAAGGGATGCCGATGGACAAACCGTATTCCTTATATTCGGCAAATTTATCCGGATGGATAAATTCGGCCACTTCCAGGTGCATTTTGGTGGGTTGCAGATACTGACCGAGTGTCACCACATCACAGCCGTGCGCGTGCAGGTCGCGGAGTATTTCTTTCACTTCTTCTTCCGTTTCACCCAATCCCAGCATGACACCACTTTTGGTGCGTTTGCCGAAATTTTTGGTGCGCTGTATCTGCTCCAGACTTCTTTCATATTTAGCCTGCGGGCGCACTTTCCGGTACAGTCGTTTCACCGTTTCCATGTTGTGGGAAACCACTTCCTGTCCGGCTGAAATCATCACTTCCAAGGCATCCCAATCGCCTTTGGTATCGGGAATCAGCGTTTCTATCGTGGTATGCGGAGAAATGGCCTTCACTTCTTTCACGGTTTCATGCCAGATCTGCGCTCCTTTGTCCGGCAATTCATCGCGATTAACGGAGGTAATCACGGCATGTTTGACCTGCATCAGCCGGATAGCTTCCGCCACGCGTTTCGGCTCGTCCGTATCCAGCGACTTCGGTCTACCGGTAGCCACCGCACAGAATGAACAAGACCGCGTGCATACATTTCCCAGAATCATGAACGTTGCAGTACCTTCCCCCCAGCATTCGCCCATATTCGGGCAGTTGCCGCTTTCACATATCGTGTGCAGCTTGTAAGTATCTACCAGATTCCTGACTTTCTTGTAATTTTCTCCAATAGGAATTTTTACCTTGAGCCAGGAAGGTTTACGTGGTTTCAGTGATATGTCGGTATCTGTTGCCAATTTCAAAACATTTATTACTTAGTAAATCCCTGTTTCACCGTTCCTTTCGTTGTCCGAGCATAAATCCGACGTACACACTCGGGTAGAGGAAGGTGTTATCCTGAATCATTACCGGCACTTTCTTATAATAAAAATCAGCGGCAACGCCTATTTCCAATGCCTTTATGATCTGGTCATTCTTACCAAAGTCAAACTCCATCCCTATCTCGGTATGCAGTCCGGGCAGTGCACTCAACTTCCAGCCTTTGCGGAATCCGGATGCACCGACGATGATATTACCATAACGCGAGTTGCCGAGAAAAAGTTCGTTGTTGCCACCTTCCACATAGCCGATATCCACGGTTTGCGAGAAGGTGTTATTTTGTATGGAAGTGGTATCCACCACTTTCAGATAGTAAGGTTTCAGAATCGCCAGCGAAAATCCTGCGGCATACTTGAAGAATATCTGCACGCCATGCCGTTTGCCTTTTTCCGCCAGCAGAAACTTCTGTCCCACGCCGCCGTACAGCGTAAACAGGCTGTTGCGTTTACCGAAAATATAGGGTTTGTAACCATCTCCGAAGATTCCGCCGCTGCCATATGGCGATTGCTGCCGGGTTTGTTTGGGATCTACAAAATAGGAAAACTGCACCTGGAAAAGCAGGCTTTTCTTGAAACGCTGACTGCGGGTAAACTCTGCGCCGAAACCGAAGCCATTGCTACGGAGTCGCATACCGGCATTCCAGGATTTTCTGTAAATAACGGAATCCGGATTCAGTGTCGACTGTGCATACAATTCCTGTAATCCACCTAGGAAAAGGCAACAAAACAAGAGTGATATAGCATACTTTTTCAGCAAATGGTATTGTTTTTACAGGCTAATATACATCAAAATCCGCATCGGAAAGATTGCTTACGCTGATAATGCATCCGCCACTTCATTCACATAAATAAAATTGTGACTACCATCGTAGACCGCCTTTCCGTCCCTGAAGACAATCAATTGCGGCGACTGGTGTTCCACACGGGAGCGGTGCGCTACCCAGTTAGAAACATCCCGATGGGCAATCAAATCAAGGTAATAAATTGGAAAATCAAAGTTCCACTCGCGCTCCAGCCGGTTTTTGGCCATCGAGCTGATGGAACAACGGGTGCTGTGTTTAAACACCGCAAAGACCGGCACCGTTTCCAGCAATCTGGTAAACTGTTGCTCTGAATCCAGTATTTCCCATTTCATACTTCTGCTTATTGATAGTTAAACCGATTTTTTAGCGGTTTGTTCATATTTGGCTTTGGTCCAAACCGGGCAGCCGGAACCTCTGTGACAAGATGTACACGCCAATAAGAATACGGAACACAAGATAGCTGCAACTGTTTTTCTGCTTGATTTCATACTAAAAATATTTAACATTAGTAAACGCAAATGTAGTGATTTTATTGGACATGCACCGACCGATACCGATTTATTAATGGGATAATCATCCTGAAAAAATGCGCATTTGTGCATAAGTTGATACCGCCATTACGCAGGCGACCACTTAAATTAGCAACATGCAACATTTCCATTTTATTGCAATAGGCGGTGCCGTGATGCACCAGCTGGCCGCCCATCTGAAACAGCAGGGACACACCATCACCGGTTCGGACGATGCCATTTTCGATCCGGCTAAAACCAATCTCGAAAAACTGGGACTACACCCGGGGGCGGTGGGCTGGTTTCCGGAAAAGATTACCAAAGACATCGACGCCGTGATTCTAGGCATGCATGCCAAAGCGGATAATCCCGAATTACTGAAAGCGCAGGAACTCGGCATCAGGATTTATTCCTTCCCGGAATTTGTGTATGAACAGAGCAAAGACAAAACACGCATCGCGGTGGCCGGCAGTCATGGAAAAACCACCATCACCTCGATGATTATGCATATGCTGCGGGTCAACCATACCTCTTTCGACTATCTGGTGGGCGCGCAACTGGCAGGCTTTCAAACGATGGTAAAGACCAGTCCCGATGCGCCATTCATGGTCATTGAAGCGGATGAATACCTCACTTCGCCGCTCGACCTGCGCAGTAAATTCCTGCATTACCATCCGCACATTGCCATCATCTCGGGGATTGCCTGGGATCATATTAATGTATTCCCTACTTACGAAGGTTATCTGGAAACCTTCCGGAAATTTATAGACAGCATACAGCCCGGCGGTTTTCTCATTTACAATCAGGAGGACGAAGAACTGACCGGATTGGTAGACGGCATGCGCAAGGATGGCCGATTGCCGGCAGACAAGCTGCATCTTATTCCGTATCAGCCATTTGAAAACCGTGTGGAAGACGACCAATGCTGGCTGCATTTCGGTGCGGAACGCTATCCGGTGCAGGTATTTGGCAGCCACAATTTCTCGAATCTGAAAGCTGCTTTCGAAGTGGGGAAATCTGTCGGACTTGCAGAAACCGACATCCTGCATAGTTTTGAAACCTTCGAAGGTGCGGCCAAACGACTGGAGAAAGTATACGAAGACAATGACAGCAACCTCACCATATTCCGCGATTTCGCCCATGCGCCGAGCAAACTGAAAGCCACCGTAAAGGCAGTGCGCGAGCGCTATGCCAGACGCAATATCATCGCGGTATTTGAGTTGCATACTTATAGTTCGCTGCAGGAAAACTTCATTGAGCAATATGCACACAGTCTGGATGCCGCCGACCATCGGTTCCTGTTTCTGGATGCGGAGGCATTGAAAATAAAAAACAAACAGGATCTGGATGCGGAATGGCTGAAACAACAGTTCGCCGACGACAGCATTCAGGTATTTAAAGATACGGCATCGCTGCAGGCGGCCATCAAGGCGGTCACCAGCCGGGATTGTGTGATTTTACTGATGAGTTCGGGCAATTTCGGCGGACTGAGCGTGGGATCACTTACAGAAAGTGAATAAATTATCATTAAAAAGCGTTAACATATTCACTTTTTGATGAAGCTTCTGCGTACTTTTGCAGCAGATGCAGGATTGCTTAATCATTATACCTACCTACAATGAAAAGGAAAACATCGGAAAGATTATTCCTTTTACACTGGCGCTGTCGGAGCGTTTCCATATTCTGGTGGTAGAAGATGGGTCTCCCGATGGCACCGCGGATGTGGTGAAATCGCTGATGCAGCAATATCCCGGACGCGTTCACATCCTGGAACGAAAAGGCAAGCTCGGATTGGGCACTGCCTATATTGCAGGCTTCCGCTGGGCCTTGGAAAGGACTTATCAGTTTATCTTTGAGATGGATGCCGATTTCTCGCACAATCCGAATGATTTAATGCGTCTCTTGGAGGCCTGCGAAAAACAAGGCGGACAATTATCAATCGGTTCCCGCTATGTGAAAGGCGGCGGCGTAGAGAATTGGCCTTGGGACAGATTGTTCCTCTCCTCTTTTGCATCGAAGTATGTGCGCATCATCACGGGCATGCCCGTTTCGGATACAACCGCCGGTTTTGTTTGTTATCGCCGAGAAACCCTGCAAGGTATTGACCTGAATAAAATCAAATTTGTGGGGTATACTTTCCAGGTGGAAATGAAATTCGCGGCATGGCTGAACGGATTCCGCATCATCGAAGTACCAATTATCTTCAAAGACCGGGAAGTCGGCGTATCTAAGATGAGCGGCAAAATCATCAAGGAAGCCGTGACCGGCGTTATCAAGATAAAATGGCGTAGCCTGCTGGATAAAAGTGCCTACCGCGTCAAACAAATTGCCTGATTATACTATTATTATAAGCTTGCTGCGGAAAACTGTAATATACCCTGTTTTCGCACGACTAAATCTGTAAATTATATCCTGTACTGTGAAGAACGAAAAAACCATCCTCTATCTGCTGACCTTCGTTTGGTTCTGCTCCATTGTTGATTTCCTGCTGCTGTTGCCGCTGGGCACTTCTTTTATGCAACTCTACAAGATTGAACCGCGGGAATACAGTTGGCTGATTGCGGCTTATTCTATCAGCGGTGGAATTTCCGCATTTGCTGCTGCATTTTACGTCGATAAATTTGACCGCAAACATGTCTTGCTCGTGGCATTTTTTCTGTTTGGCGTGGGCAGCAATCTATGTTCCTTCGCGCACAATTTTGAATTTATGTTTTTCGCGAGACTATTCACCGGCATGTTCGGTGGATTGCTCGGTGGTGTCACCATCGCGATTGTGAGCGACATGGTACCCTTTGAACGGCGCGGAAAGGCGATGGGCATCCTGAACCTCGGTTTCGGACTCGCCTCTATCTTAGGCATACCTTTCGCCATTTTTATCAGTGAGCACCTGGATATTTTCGCGCCATTCCGCATTATCGGCATTTTATCCATGCTGCTGATTATTCCGTTATATATCATCATTCCCAACTTCAACAAACACATCAACAAAGAACCGGTTTCGCTTCACATGATTACCTCTATTCTGAAAAACCGGAATATTCAGAACGCTTTGCTGTTCGCTTTTTTCCTTGTTTTGGGACACTTCATGTTTATCTCATTTATCAATCCGTATCTCGTGGATAATCTCGGATTTGATATCGCGGATACCAAATGGATGTATGTGGTCGGTGGACTTTCGGTAACGCTCACATCGCCACGCATAGGGAAGTTTGTGGACACATTGGGCAAGCTGAAATCTTTTCAGGTGATGATTGTTTTGTCTTTCATTCCCATCCTGTTGATTTCGCACCTGGAAGAAGCCAGCATCACATTGGCACTGTTTATATGCGCCTTTATGTTCATCTTCAACAGCGGCCGGATGATTGCAGCACAAACGCTCATTACGGGTGCGGCCACAGAAGAACAACGCGGACGTTTTCTGGTAATCCGCTCCTCTATATTCGAATTGAGTGAAGGTTGCGCGGCTGCCATCGGAGGCATGATTTTAACACACAACAAAACAACCGGAAAGCTGGAAAATTACCATATCATCGGCTATATCGCAGTAGCGCTCGGCTTGCTGTGTATTTACCTGGCGAGAAGGATTGTGATTAAGTCGGAATAAGCGGGATGTAAGACTGTAAGACACAAGACTATAAGACGTAAGATTGAAAGACTTCAAGATATAGCCAAACTTCTTACTACTTAATACCTGTAAAAATCTACGCAGTCACCAGTTCACACAC
>JADLAH010000339.1 GCA_020848315.1 Chitinophagales bacterium
GTTCTGTAGCTTGCAAAAAAACAAAAAACTGTGTTTGCACTTATGACGGTGTGGAAGTTTCCAATACCGGAGGACTTACAAAAGCACAATGCGAAGCATTAGAAATATCTGGTGCATCCTGCTCACTTAAATAAGATTTATCTTAGTAAAAATAAGGGCAACCTGACGGTTGCCCTTATTTTTTTTATATTTTGCAATATGAAATTCGCAGTACTTACTATTCGACTTATACTGGGTATCCTGTTTATTTATTCAGGTTACACCAAACTTTTTCCTGTAGAGTTATTTGAATACACGCTCGCTAACTCCGGCTTTATACCATGGGAAATCACGCCTTATCTTGCCCGCATCATCATTGGGGCAGAGTGGCTAATCGGTGGCTGGATTATTCTGGGCATCTCCCTTCGCAGAATAACACTCCAACTGGCAGCTGGCTTATTGATATTATTCAGCATCTACTTACTCTATCAGATTCTATATCTGAAACAGGACGGCAACTGTGGTTGTTTTGGCGACACCATTATTATGTCACCGGCACAGGCTATATGGAAAAACGTATTACTGCTCATGATGGCATATCTGATTTACATCCTACCGCCTTATTTTGAATTTTCAAACAATACGAAACAATACGCCAATATTGCGCTATTCACTTTTGTGCTCAGTTTGGCATTGCCATTCACATTGAATAGCCTGTTTTATCAGAACGACAGTAATCATTCCTTTACGCGCACAGGCTATCGTCCTCCATTAGAAATACTATACGATTCCATTCAACCCAATCCTCCGACTATGGAATTACGAAAAGGGAAATGGATAGTAGCATTTTTAAGCTTATCCTGCCCACACTGCAAATTGGCAGCGTATAAGTTAAATGTAATGAAAAACGCAAATCCTGCAATGCCGGTCTATCTGGTATTAAACGGAGAACAAGAGGAACTCCCTGCATTCTACAAAGAAACTAATGCGGAACGATTGCCTTATAATTTCCTGAAAGGAAAAGAAAATTTCCTTCAACTAGTGGGACCTGTATATCCCGTAATTTTCTGGATGAATGATGGTGTTGTAGAGAAAAAAACAGACCACATCAGCACCACACAAGAAGCAATAGAAAAATGGCTATATGCAAAATAATTGCTATCAGAGCAACTGAGCAATGATTTTCTCCATGCTCATACCTTCTGCTTCGGCCTTGAAATTCCGGATGATACGGTGTCGCAGAATCGGCAATGCCACCGCTTTTACATCTTCTATATCCGGCGAGAATTTACCATGAATGGCGGCGTGGCCTTTCGCGGCTATCACCAATGCCTGTGATGCCCGCGGGCCTGCACCCCACGCAACAAACTCATCCACTACTTTTGCCGCAGATGCTGTATTCGGGCGAGTGGAAGCCACCAGTTTCACAGCATACTCCACCACATTATCCGCAATCGGAATACGACGCACCAGATGTTGAAACGCGATAATTTCTTCTTTGCCTATTACTTTCTGCACGGATGCCGGTGCATCATTGGTCGTTGATTTCACCACCTGCAATTCTTCTTCCAGGGATGGATAATCCAACACGATATTAAACATAAAACGGTCGAGCTGCGCCTCCGGCAACGGATAGGTACCTTCTTGTTCGATAGGATTCTGTGTCGCGAGCACAAAGAACGGCAATGCCAGTTGATGCTGCACACCGGCGGCGGTTACCTGTCTTTCCTGCATCGCTTCGAGCAGTGCCGACTGTGTCTTAGGCGGTGTTCGGTTGATTTCATCCGCAAGGATGATATTGGCAAATAAGGGTCCTTTATTGAATTGGAATTGTCTGTTTTCATTTAACACCTCCGCGCCTATGATATCGGAAGGCATTAAATCGGGCGTAAACTGTATGCGCTTAAAATCAAGCTGCAACACATCTGCCACCGTTTTCACCAACAAGGTTTTTGCCAGTCCGGGCACACCCACCAACAAGCTGTGGCTGTCACAGAAAATGGAGAGCAATACATATTTCACTACTTCATCCTGTCCGACTATCACCTTGCGTATCTCTGTGCGCAACTGCTGATAGGAAGCAGCAAGCTGTTTAATTCCGTCTACATCGCTGGCAAATGGATTCATAGTATTTATTGGTTTTGAACAATAATCGGACGCAGCGACTCACATTCCTTATAATCATCTGCAATCATCAGGTAGGTTTTCTTGATATTCTTACCGAACCATCTATCCAGGATTTCCGTTTCTTTGTCATTCCTTGCGGCATTCTGAATTTTATCGTAATCCACTCTGATATCTGCCACGTGGGCATCCACTTTTGCCACGAGCTTCACAATACGGAATGCGATGGAACCATCATCCGCCTGATACATAGTAGGTGGTGTAATAGCGCCTACTGACATGGTATCTACCAGTGTATACAGCGTAGGATCCATTTTATTTACTTCCAGGATTGTACCTCCGGTTTCGTAATTCAGGACATAGCCGCCCACATTCTTAGACTGATCATCCTGTGAAAATTCTTTTACCGCAGAGAAAAAAGTAATTTTCCCTTCGAGAATATCATTGCGTATGGAGTCGAGTTTATTCTGCGCATATTCTGCATCTTTGGAGGTTGACTGCGGACGAATCAGGATGTGACGTACCTGAATCATATCGCCTCTGCGCTCAATCATCTGAATGATGTGATATCCGAACGGCGTTTGTACCAGTTCACTCACTTCATTTGCCTTCAGTTTAAACGCAGCTGCTTCGAAGTCTTTCACGTAGGTTCCTCTCGGCGCCCAGTCGAGCAGTCCACCATCCTGTGCAGAAGCCAAATCTTCGGAATACAGACTGGCAAGCAATTCAAAACTTTCGCCGGACTTGATACGGGCTAAAATACCTTCCGCTTTTTCTCTGGCCGCCTTCTGCTGAAAATCGGACACTCTCGGTTTCATCACAATCTGCTGCAACTCCATAGTCGCATCGAAATACGGCAGGCTGTCTCTGGACAATTTATCAAAGAATGCCTTCACTTCAGATGGCGTCACCTGAATATCTTCGAGGATTTTACTTCTCATACGTGCAGCCAGCATCTGTTCGCGGATATCATCGCGGTAATCATCCTTAATTTGCGAAACTGTTTTTTTATAATATTCTTCGAATGCTTCCTGAGAACCGGCAACACTGATAAAATAGTTGATTTTTCTGGTCAGCTCCTCTTCCACTTCATCACTCCCCAAAGGCAAACTGTCGCGCAGCGCCTGTGTGGTCAGGATTTTATTGTACACGAGCTGTTCCATCAGTTCGCAGCGGCTGATTTCCTCACCTTCGCCACGGAGATTCAACAAATCCAGCTGGTTTTCTATATCGGAGCGCAGAATAATTTTATCATTAACAATAGCATCAATTTTGTCCAGCAAAATGCCGTTGGCAAAGGACATCTGAATGCCGAAGAATACAAAAAATAACAAATTCAGTTTTCGCATGGTATGATTTAAGCTACAAATGTACGAAAAGGATAATGAGTTACAGCGGAAAAATGCTGTATTTTCTACACAACCTTAGGGTGTTAAGCATTTTTAACGTGCATAAAATGCGACCACCGGATGCCTTACCTGCTATTTTTTTATCATACTATCCAGCACCTGTTCCTCTATTACCACCGGATATTTTTTACGGAGTTCATCCACCCATTTTTTCTCCAGTTCCTCCTGATAGGCGGCAACAACATATCCGCGGCATTCTTCGAGTGCCCGCATTCTTTCGGGCTGGATATTGTACAACTGCGTAATCAGGTAGCGACCGCCCTGTTTAGAAGGCTTGGCTATAAATGCTTTCTCCAGCTTGCTTTTCGCACTTTCTTCATCAACGGACAATACATGCACTTCCGGTTCCACGATTCCCAGCGATAGCATGTTGGATTTCATTTCTTCATCAGTCATGTCCGGCTTTTTTGCCACCAACTTGTACAGCGACTTGGCTTGTTTGGCGTTGTTTGCGTAAAAGGTGCGCAGCGTGGCCTTTTTCTTCGCCTTAAAATCTTCCGTGTGCAGGTTGTAATAAGTCCTGAGTCCTGCGGTATCCGCGGATGCTTTTTCCCAGACATTGGATTCTAACAGATTGAATATCATGATGCCGTTGCGATATTCATTCATCAGCATTTTAAATTCCGGATGGGTCATTTTTATTTCCTGTTTATACTGTTCCAGAATCTGTCCGTGAATGGCATTTTTTACCAGCATACTGATTTTGTCCGTGCCGAGTCCGGGATTTACCGTATAAAACACCGATTGTATATTCTTTCCCAGTTGATTTTCGGTAATCTCCTTATCCCCGACTTTCAGAATCACCGCCGCGGGCAAAGTATCTTTGTACACAAAGGGTGTTGTCAGGGCTATGCGATTCAACCTTTCCTGAAAACGCTCGGTAGCAGCCGGAAAATAGGCTATCTTCCATTTTTCATTGAGTTGTTCTATGAATTTATCTATCTGATGCTGATACTGCTGTAACGACTGCAATTTTGCTTTCAGGGAAGGCGCTACCGACTCGAATGGTTTTACCGGTGCCGTTTCCAGTCGTCTGACAATATACCATGCTGTTGCTGTTTTGAAAGGAGCCGAATAAGCACCATCTTTGAGCGCATATACTGATTCCTCAAATTTCTTGTGGTAGGTATTGATACCAAACCAATCCAGCACACCTTTGTTGCTTCTGGAAGATTCGTCTTCGCTGTAGTTCTGCACCACCTGCTCGAACGGCACATTTTTTTTCAGTTCCGCATAGGCCGCATCAATAGCTGCTTTCGCTGATTGTTCGGATAAATATCCGGTATCTGTCGGACTGTAATATCGCTTGATGATAGCCGCTTTTATTTTGGGCAATGCGATCCGGACAGAGTCGAGTCGCAGGATATGATACCCGATACGTGTTTTTACCGGTGCCGAAATTTCTCCGGGTTTCATCGCGTATACGGCATCTTCTATTTCTGCAAAGGAAATCTGATAACTGTTGAACCAACCGATATTGCCGTTTTTAGATGCGGTTTGTTTGTCGTCTGACAACTTCGCCATTTCGTTATACGCTGTGCCGGCTTTTATTTTTTGATAATAATCTTTTGCGAGAGCGGCTGCGTCCGCGCCATTGGGCTGTGTATGGGAAATGAAGATATGACTGATGCAGACATCCTTTTGGCCTCGCTGATATTCCTGATAAACCAGACTGTCAAATATTGCTTTCTCCACATACGCTTCCAACAACTGTTTTTCATATGCGGCCAGTTCCGTTTTAAACCGCGCACTGGTATCCAGTCCCTGCGCCTCTGCTTCTTTCACTTTCAATCGAAAATTGACATATAATTGTAGGTAATCCTCGAGCGATTCGCGACTGTAATTCGCCTTGTTATTGAAGTTGTTCTTGTTGTAAATGTATTCAAACTCCTGTCTGCTGACCTTCGTATCTCCGACAGAAAAAAGAATATCCTCTCCGGCAACGGAAATTGCAAGAAAACCCAAAAGCATGAAAACGGAAAGTAGAAGTTTCTTCATAAACTGCTGATTTAAAACAAAAATATTGTTTTTTGAATGGATTTACGCCATTCTTTGCGATGGCTTGTATTATTTCTGTAATTTTAACAACATTTTAGAACGACATGGGCAGGAAGTACAAACAGAAAACATATCCACTACTGGAAAAGCTTGAAATCACGGACATAGCAGCCGAAGGAAAAGGATTGGGCAGAGCCGACAATTTTGTGGTATTCGTTGACAAGGGAATTCCCGGCGATGTGGTGCAGGCAAAAATCACGCAAAAGAAAAAAGATTACGCGCATGCTGAAATTGTTTCACTGGAAAAGGCGTCAGATAAGCGCACTACACCTGTTTGCAAGCATTTCGGCACCTGTGGCGGTTGCAAATGGCAACATGTTCAATATGCGCACCAACTGTCTTTCAAACAACAGATTGTGGCGGATGCATTCCGTAGGATTGGCAAGATGGAACTTCCCAACATCGAACCTATTGTGGGCTGCGAGGAGATAACGGAATATCGCAACAAACTTGAATTTACATTTTCTGACAGAGTGTGGCTGACACGCGAACAGATTGACAGCGGCATTGCATTCAACAAAAACGCGCTGGGTTTTCATGCAGCCGGTCACTTTTCGAGTGTGCTGCAAATTGAAGAATGCCACCTGCAGGACAACAGAAATAACGATATCAGAAATGCGGTCTATCAGTTTGTAACGGAGCATGCTTATTCTTTTTACAACCTGAAATACCACGAGGGACTGATGCGCAATCTGATTCTGCGTAATACGACGCTGGATGAATGGATGGTGACGGTATGTTTTGCAGAAGCAGACATGGATAAAATCAGTGCGCTGATGGATTTCCTGAAGACAACGTTTCCGTACATCACTTCGCTGAATTACATCATCAACACCAAGAAGAATGACACCATTTACGACCAGGAAGTAATCACCTATTATGGCCGCGATTACATCCTCGAGCAGCTGGGGGACATACAATATAAAATCAGCACAAAATCCTTTTTCCAAACCAACAGCAGACAAGCCAAAAGGCTGTATGACATCGTGAAGGAATTCGGGCAATTCACCCAAGAAGATAATGTGTACGACTTGTATTGCGGAACCGGCAGTATTGCCTTGTATATTGCAGACAATTGCAAGAAGGTCGTAGGAATAGAACAGATACCTCAGGCAATTGAAGACGCGGAGTTCAATGCGCAACTCAACCAAACAGGCAACGCGGTATTTTATGCCGGCACCTGCGAATCCATCCTGCAAGAATCATTTATCGAACAGCATGGTACGCCAGATATTGTCGTAGTGGATCCGCCGCGTGCAGGACTGCATGAACGCGTCATTGAGGTACTGCTTCAGGCTGCACCTAAACGCATAGTTTATGTCAGCTGTAATCCTGCTACGCAGGCTCGCGATGTGTTGATGTTTTCGGAGAAGTACAAAGTCAGCAGATGCCAACCGGTAGATATGTTCCCGCACACTTTCCATATAGAAAATGTAGTGCAACTGGAATTGATTTAACTACCTCAGCAATTCTTTCAGCTTGGCAAGCGCTTGTACATTATTGTCCTGTTCAAAAGCCTGCTGTATATCCATTTTTTCCTGGGTGGTGAGATGCCAGCTCATGGAGGCTTTTTTACGCTTCTTGGTTTGGTCGTAATTAAAATTCAGCACATGAATCGGTGTATTGCCTGCATTCTCCAGATAGGTCAGCGAGATATCTGAATTATAATCCTGCAACAACAGGAAGTTATTGAAAATACTGCCCACCGGCGACAACAATTCGCTGATATAGGTTTGCTTCTCTTTAGGATCAAATACCCGTTGTTTATTATCCACTCGGATAGAAATAAAAATGACGCCTGCCGTATTTTCATCAATCCAATCTTTAAATACATTGTAAAACCGGGTTGATATCGCCAATCCGGAGTTATCGCGGATACCGGCATCCATGGCTTTTATCTCAGGCTTTGTAGGCAAAATCACCTGTGGCATAATGTAGGGATAGGTGGCATTGGTGCGCAACGCATCCACAAAGTTCAGCGATGCCGCTCCTTTATCCCGGAAGAAATGAGCATACTCCACCGCATCCACCGACTGATTATCCTTATATCCTGCGCTTGCCACGGAATATGGTTTCACCAGATAGGATACATCCTGTGGTGAGAACAGCAGAAAACGCTGATCATTGATTATCGTTGCGGACATAATCATCATGGGAATCAGAGATTGCCGTTCGGGCACTTTGTAGTCGCTGATATTCCGGTACATCATGTAGTGCGTATTCTCATTCAGTTTCACATTGAACATGTATGCCCTGTCCTTTTTATAAGAATGTCCGTTATAATCAAACGACTGCCACGGATAAAAGATATCATTGGTCGCGATAGATGTGGCAACACCGTTGAGCAGATCCTGTCCGATATCATCCAGATAAGTCTTGTGCGTATAATCTACCGGTTCATTATTTTTGGTACGCAGATATAATTCCCGGAAATAGGCAGACCCCAGCATACCGCCGGAAGCACCTGTAAGTAAAACAGTATGATCAAATAATTTTTTTCCGGTTTCTTTTTCCAGTTCCTGCAACACGTGAAAGGTCCAGTAAGAAGCCTTTAAACCGCCGCCGGCCGTATTAATGAACAACAATTTGGGTTTCTCATTCCCATACTTTGATTTTATCTTCCGGTGCCAGTTATCCAGAATCTGCATGGTTGACCGCATGTCGTCCCTCACCTGCTGTTCTGACACCGCACTGTTCACGATTTCATTGTTATACAATTTTTTCGGACTTTTATAATCCAGACCATACAACTGATGTTTGTAAACAACTAAATCATATTTAGTCAGGATATTCAATCCTATAATCAGAGTAACTACCGCCACTGCGGCCCAACTTCTGAAGAAATACGAAATAAAAGAAAACATCACCGTAATAACGGACAATATCAGAAATATGGCAGCTCCGGCGGGCAATCGAAAATAAGGATTTTCCATCATCCATCCGATTCCCAGCAAGCCTGCAATACACACCAACTGAAATACAAATGCATTTCTGTGATGTAAAAACAACACGCGTTCTACGAGTTTGCGATCGTAAAAATCGACCTTGCGCACTTGGCTGATGCGAAACGGAAAAACAAGATAGGTCTCCACTCTCCATTGTGTGATATCGGTTGGGCGAAGCTGAATTTTATCGAGATTTATTTTCTTCCCGATAAGCGACTCTTTTGCTTTATCACTCAGCGTATTCAGAAAGCTCTCCACATCGCGGTTAAAGAAAATGAAGAGACTGCTGGTCGCCAACACCATCAACAAATTCCCCAACAAGAGCGCCAGCACATTCGCGACTATTGTGGCGGCTGGAAACAGGGATTCCGTATGTTGGAATTTGATTACCTGCACAATGTATCCAATCGTAAAAAGAAGCGGAATAATACTGTTATTCAGACAAAACTGCACAAAAGGATTGACCAACGAGGCCAGAAATTCAAAGCGATAGCTGTTGAGAATATAAAAAGACACATTCCACGCCGTAATAAATCCACCCATGGCAAATCCGACCACCAAAAAACTCAGGAAGTTGACATTCCCCAGGTATTCCGGATCCAAAAAGAGCAACGGAATGCCATAACTCACGCCCAGAAATTGCCACACCGCACCAAAAAGCAGTAACCAGAAAGTCAATAAAAGCGGATGCTTCTGCAAGTGAAGCAAAACCAATTGCAGCGGAAAACTGTAGTAAACATTTTTCAGATATCTGTAGGGTTTACTGTTCATTTACTACAAATTACAGCAAAAAACGGAATTCTGAAAGTGTTTTCAAAAATACTTTACGAAGGCTGCCTACTGTAATTCATAGGCACCACAATCGCGGGAAGCGCCGCTAATGGCAAACCCGTCTATATCATCATTGGTGAATACAGGCCCACTGAAATCGACTGCCGGGGAGGATGTTTTCAATTGAAATTTATTTTTAAAAACATCCAAAAACTGCGGATCATCTTTCTTACAGTTATTAAAAATACTGTTGGAAATATTCAGCGCGGTTTTGACGATACAATGATTAAAATTCAAATCAATGCGATGCGGATTCAAAGAGGCATCCTGCCCCACTATTTCTTCTTCCAGCGTGCCGTAAAGGATGCAGTTATTAAAATCCGCGCGACTGGAATCTGCGAAGATAAATTGACCGGGCGCATACTCAAAATAATTATTCATATAAAACAAAGGTTCCTTCGCATGCGAAATATACGCGCTGCCCCTTGTATAGAAAGTACAATTCGTAAACTGATAATCACCGCCATTGTAAATACCAAGCACGTTCTTCCCGCAACTGTAAAACAGAGAATTTTCCGCATACACCTTTCCGAGAAAACCAAATACACCATAAAAAGCGTGGTTGTAAATTCTGCTGTTGTAGATATTCACTTCAGGCGCATTGTTAAGATTCATTGCCTGCAGCTGCGCCACATTTTCAGCCGCACTGGAAGATGCTTTTATGTTGCCGATATTCAGTCCGTAGGCAGAATTTCGCATATTCAGGTATCGCAATGTTCCGGTGCTGTTGCGCAAAAAGAAGACACCGGCATACTGGCCCGGAAAATCGTCGTAGGGACGGTCGGCTACGTCTTTATCCAAACGTATGCCGCGGAATGTCACCATATTGGAGGTATCCGTACCGTTTACCGTCAGATCTCCTTCCACTATCATGGCGGCACCGCCGCCGAAATATA
>JADLAH010000340.1 GCA_020848315.1 Chitinophagales bacterium
CAAAGCGCTCAAATTGCTCGTCATCTTCTTCGCGGTCGTATTCTGTGATGATTTCACGGCCATCAGCAGACTGGATGGTAGAATAATTGTCAGCATTGAACTTATCGCGCTGGTACGGGTCATCCTGTTGCTGTATCAACCCTTGACCGTACATAGAGGCATTGCCCGTACTGTATGCATCCTGCAGAGAACCGTTTGGAGCGGCAGTTCCGGCCTGTTGTGCCGCCTGCTGATCGGCTATAGCGCCCCAGTCGCGACCTAATGTATCCGCACCTACCATAATCACAGCATTAGGATCGGAGAAATCCGGATCCTGCAGGGATTCCCAAATAAAATAGCCGAAAATCACAACGATGCCCGCAATGGTGAGTATCTTTCCTTTAATCTGCATATCAGAATAACGAATTCAGGGTTTATTTAGTTTCTTGTTTTGTTTATTTAACACCGTGCATCCAGCGTTTCAGTAAAGGTACTAACAATAACAATACCAAACCACCACCTGCAGATACATAGACGATTTTCATGAAAACACCGCTGTACACTGCCAGCGATTCCACAGCGGAGATGCTTTCCTGTTCGCCTCCTTCTGAAATCGCCATCAGGGTGCCAATCCAGCCGGCCAGATGTTGTCCGAGAGCGGAAGCCAGGAACCAGAAACCCATCATCATACCGGTAAATTTTGGCGGCGACAATTTTGTAATCATCGAGAGGCCGATAGGTGAAATACACAATTCACCGGTAGTCAGCAGCAGGTAACCCAAGGCATACCAGAAAAAACTCACACGGCCATCGCCACCTGCTAATTTGGCGCCCACCACAAACAGAAAGAAACCCAATGCCAGCTGAAAAAACGACATGGAGAATTTCATCGGCGTGGAAGGTTCCTTGCCGCTTTGAGCGAGTCGCAGCCACATCCAGGCAAATGGGAAACTCAGCAGAATGATATAAAACGGATTGATAGAGTTATTGATAGCTGCCGAAGACATGCCGTGCATATTCACGTTTCTGTCGGAATACAGATTCAGGGAACCACCACCCTGCTCGTAGAAGGCCCAGAACAACACAGAAAAAGCCACCAGAATAATAGCAGTCAGCATCTTGTTTCTGCTTTCCACACTTTCCTGCCGGAAGGCAATAAATATCATCGCCAGTGTGGCAATGATGCAAATCGGGAACATGATGTTCCCCATGATTTCATAGTTATTAAACAGGTAAATAAATATCGGAATCACCAGCAATGATGCTACCAGTATGCTGATTTGCTTGTACATTTCCACGCCTTTGCCTGACTCATCTTTCGGCGTGAGTCCTATTTCTCCCAACGATTTCTGTCCCATCAGGAACGTAATCAAACCTACTACCATGAAAATGCCTGCCAGTCCGAAACCGTAGTGCCAGTTGACCTTCTGACCAATCCAGCCGCACAGCAAACTGCCCAGAAAAGCACCCAGATTAACGCCCATATAAAAAATGGAAAATGCGCCGTCGCGTCTGCCGTCTTCAGGTCGGTATAATTTCCCTACCATCGTGGAAATATTTGGTTTGAAGAAACCATTCCCCGAAATCAGGAAGGCCATTCCCGCGAAGAAAGACCACTCCGTGGGCAAGGCCAGAATCAGGTGTCCGGCTGCCATCAGCGTGCCGCCCAATATAATCGCTTTTCTATAGCCGATAAATTTATCCGCCGCGATACCGCCAAACAAAGGCATCAGATATACCAGCGCGGTGTAGGTTCCGTAAATCAGATTGGCTTTCGCATCCGCATATTTCAACTGATTTACCATGAACAGCACGAGCAGCGCCCGCATTCCGTAAAAGGAGAAACGCTCCCACATTTCCGTAAAAAACAATAAGTATAGTTGTTTGGGATGTCCTTCCACACGGTCTGCCAGGTAATTTTCGGCAGATGCATGCTTGCCGGAGGCGTCTTCATTCAAAGCGATTGTTGTTGACATACAGTTTAATTAGAGGCGAAAATTACAAAAAAATGTTTATTCTTCTTTGAAATAGGTAAATCTCAGGGCGGCTACACCGCCGATGATGGCCGGCAGAATCAGGTTGACAAACCACAGCGTGACCGTCGTCGCCAGGATGGCAATCGGATTATCCGTAAATCCGGCCAGGAAATACGCGGCCACATTGCCCCGGAAGCCGAAGTCGATGATGGCCACATTCAGCGGATTGATGGTCTGCACAAAGAAGATGGCAGCCACCAGTATCATGGCGGCGGACAAGGACAAATCGAATCCGAAGAACTGGAGCAGCAACACAAACTGCAGGCAGTAGATTACATAGCGGACAGCGGAATAGATTTCCAACCATAGAAATTCGCGGTTGCTGTACAGGTCGACGATATGGATGTATTTGTACACCTTTTTAAACACCGCGACATGCGAAAACTTGGTGCTGACCGCATCCAGATTGTAATACACTACATGAATGGCAAACACCATAAAGCAATACAGAAACGCGAAAGCGGTCAGCAGGTATTTGTCGATATCCGTATACACCACCACATACAGGAGCAATCCCAACGCGCCCAGCGACAGGTTGACCACTATCTGCGCGAAACTGCCAATCATGGTGGACACAATGGCTTCTTTTCTTTCGGTATTCAGCGCGAAAATGCGGCCGCCGAATTCACCGATGCGGCTGGGTGTGAACAGGGAAAAAGTGACCCCGAACAGGATGCCCTGTATCGCTTCCGACCAGGAAATGCGGTGCAGTTTGTCTATCAGCAATTTCCATTTGATGCTTTCAATGGTCCAGTTGAGTACCATAAACAGGAGCACACCCGCCATGAGCAAATAGTTACCTTGAAAATTATCGAGGAAATGCGCATAGGCAATCGCCATCTTTTCATTGGCAAACAACTGGCGATATAACACAAACAGCAGAGCCGCAAAGATGGCCAGCTTGACGATAGTATTCAGCAGTTTGTTTTGCAGTAGATGCTTCATGTCAACCGGAAGGTGAATCTATAAAGATACACGGATTTATAAAAAAGGCGGCAAAAAATCAGATAGTGTGGCGGAAACCCGTAATTTTAGCCTGTGGCAGCAAAACCGCATATTATATTGGGCGTCGATCCGGGCACGCAGGTAACTGGCTACGGCGTGATATTGTCGGATGGCAATCACCTCGAATTGCTGGCGGTCGACTGTATCCGCACGGAAAAATATGACGACCACTACGACCGCCTGCAGTGCATCTACGACCGCATATTGGAAATCATCGTCACGCATCGACCGGCAGTGCTCGCCATCGAAGAACCTTTCTACGGCAAAAACGTACAGTCGATGCTCAAACTCGGGCGTGCGCAGGGTATGGCTATCGCGGCGGCGCTTTCCCAGAAAATTCCTATTCAGGAATATTCGCCGAAACGCGTAAAACAGAGTGTAACCGGCAACGGAAATGCCGCCAAGGAACAAGTGGCCGCCATGCTGGGACATATCCTGAAAACCAACGCGCTGCCCAAACAACTCGATGCTACCGACGGACTCGCAGTAGCGGTGTGCCACCACTTTTCCATGCGGGGCATTCCGGCAGGTGGCAAAAAATACAGCGGCTGGGAGGCTTTTGTAAAAGACAATCCAGGCAGAGTGAAATAAATCCGCTACCTCAAATTAGGTATTTTACCCATTCCTCTTCATTTTTAACACACTATTTAGATTGATTCCAGATTAATCGATTATTTTTATATCGTGTTAAAGATAGCGCTCCTACAAAATCAAATCAGTCCGGATATCAGTGTACAGAAAATCTGTGCAACGGATTGCGTTTTCAAAAAAAGCTGCTGCAAAAAATACAAACGCAGCAAGCGCTGTAAATCCTGTCCGAAGAAAAAGGACTGATAAGCGTCTTCATTTACTCTACCCGCCATTTTTCTCTTTTTTGATTCGTGTCTTCACGAACCACATACAGTCATCTGCTCAGAAATAAAAAACCGGAACAATTGAGTGCGACTATCGACTTATCCTTATCTTTGCCGTATGTCTGATTTACATATTTACAACACCCTTACGCGACAGAAAGAGAAATTTGAACCGCTGCATCCACCTCATGTCGGATTGTACTGCTGCGGGCCAACGGTGTATTCCGATGTGCATCTGGGCAATACACGCACTTTCATTTCCTTTGATCTCGTATATCGCTACCTGAAATTCCTGGGATATAAAGTGCGTTATGTGCGCAATATCACCGATGCGGGGCACCTCACCAACGAACGGGGCGAAGGCAAAAACCGCATGGAAGATCAGGCGCGGCTGGAGCAGCTGGAACCCATGGAAATTGTACAGAAATATACCGTAGGCTTTCACGAAGTATGCCGCCTCTTCAACATATTGCCACCCACCATCGAACCGACCGCCACCGGACATATTGTGGAACAGATTGAAATGGCGCAGCAGCTGATTGACAACGGCGTGGCCTATGTGTCCAACGGCAGCGTATATTTTGACGTGAACGCCTACAACGCCAAAGGCTACAACTACGGCAAACTGTCGGGCAGAAATACTGACGAGTTGATTGCCGGCTACCGCGACCTGGACGGACAGGATGAAAAACGCAATCCCATCGACTTCGCGCTTTGGAAAAAGGCATCACCGGAACATATCATGCAATGGAGCTCTCCGTGGGGCAAAGGTTTTCCGGGTTGGCACCTCGAATGTTCGGTGATGAGCACCAAATACCTCGGCAAGCAATTTGACATTCACGCCGGCGGCATGGATCTTAAATTCCCGCATCACGAATGTGAAATCGCGCAGAATGTGGGCGCCTGCGGCCATGAGCCGGTGCGCTACTGGATGCATA
>JADLAH010000341.1 GCA_020848315.1 Chitinophagales bacterium
AAGCCTTATTTCCCGGCCAGTTTCGTAATTGAAGAAAAAGGCGGCGACGATGATAAGCAGAAGCCGAAGAAATAGGATACATCCTACACGTTGGATAGCAACGTTATTACTTTTTATCCTTCAACACAAGCGAAATACCTGTACAATAGGTGATACAAGCCGATACCAGCAACGCGGTGAATCCCATGTATTGTGTGCTTGTTAAAGGGGCATCATACTTAAACAATATCAGAGAGATGATAACAGTGGGTATCAGCCAGCCCAAAAGTGGCAACAGGTATTTAAATTTCATAGTTCAGATTTTCTTTACTAAAGGTATAAAAAAACAGGCCATAACAGTTTCCTGTTACAGCCTGTATATTAATCTCAAAGTATTTTAATATTCCGAATCCGGACTTTCCTCATTCACTTCGCCCCAGTTGCCGATATTATCGCCACTGATAAGTGTTCCTCCGCCATCATTGCAGAAGTCTTTCACCAGTGTTGAATCGGAAGGGCGGAAGAATTTAGCGGATTTATTCAGTCCCAGCTTAGGGTCATTGTAAGCATTCTGCATGAACATTCCCCAAACCGGCATCGCAGCACGTCCACCCTGCCCTGTTTCCGTATAGAGGAAACGCAGCAGCGGATCATCGCAGCCTACCCACACACCGGCCAGCAATTGCGGCGTAAATCCGATAAACCACGCATCGGTATTCTTATTGGTTGTACCAGTTTTTCCGGCCACGTCTGTCGGATGAGAGAAATAGCCCCGCAAACCTGCGGCGGTACCTCCCGGCGACACCGGCCCTTTCATTATTTCACACATCTTATAGGCCGTATTATCACTGAATACTTCTTTCATTTCCGTGGTGAAGTTCTGTATCACATTGCCATCCTTATCTTCGATGCGCATTAAATACTGCGGTTTCGTACTAATACCTGCATTACAGAAAGTTGAATAGGCCGTCATCATTTCATATAAGGAAATCTCGCCGGCTCCCAGACAGATGGAGGGCACCGTAGGAATATCGGAGGTAATCCCCATCTTATGCGATAAGTCCACCAATGCTTCGGGGCCAAAATTCTTCATCATATAGGCCGCCGCTGTGTTGATAGAGCGCGCCAGACAGACCTTCATCGGATAAGCTCCTCCATAGCGTCCGGAGTTTCTCGGCTGCCATACTGTTCCCTGATAAGTTACGGTGATTGGACCGGTTGGTATCAGCATACAAGGCGACCACCCATTATCTACGGCCAGTGCGTATTGCATCGGCTTGAAGGTGGAGCCCACCTGCCGCTTGGTATTGACATTACAGTGGTCGTATTTAAAGAATTCAAATTTCGGACCACCTACCCACGCACGCACATAACCGGTATAAGGTTCCACCACCATCATCCCGATTTGCAGGAAAGACTTGTAGTATTTTACCGAATCGTACGGTGTCATGGTCGTATCCCGCATTCCTTTATAGGTAAATACTTTCATCTTCACCTTTTCGGTTTTAAAACGCTGCAGGATATCATCGGCATCGAGGCCCTGCTCTTTCATGGCATACCAGCGATCCGTATACTTACAGGCAGTTTCCAGAATGCGCTTACCTTCTTTGGTTTCCCATGGTTTCCAGCCGTTTTTAAATTGCGCATTGAATACATTCTGATAACGCGACAAATGCTGCGTGGCCGCCTCCTCCGCATATCGCTGCATGCGGGTATCGAGCGTGGTATAGATTTTCAAACCATCGGTATAGATATTGTACGATTCGCCGTTTTGCTTTTTATTTTCCTTGGCCCATTTTTTTAGTTCCTCTGCCAGTACCATTCTGAAATATGGTGCAAGTCCGTCGTTAGCCGACTCCGGATGAAAATCGAGTTCGATAGGCTTATCTTTTAAAGCCTCAAACTGCGCCGGCGTGATATCGCCATTATCTTTGAGCTTGCGCAATACCGTCGCCCTGCGCTCTCTGGTGCGCTGCTCAAAACGGCGCGGATTATAGTAAGACGGATTCTGCAACATACCAACAAACATGGCGGCTTCCTCTACCGTAAGGTCTTTGGGTTTCTTGTTAAAGTATACGCGAGACGCACTCTCAATACCCACGGCATTATTGACGAAGTCAAATGTATTGAAATACATCGCGATAATTTCTTCTTTGGTATACCGGCGTTCCAGCATAACGGCAATCACATATTCCTTGGCTTTCTGGAAGATGCGCTGCACCAGATTCTTGGCGCGTTTGTGGAACATATTTTTTGCCAGCTGCTGGGTAACGGTACTACCGCCACCGGTTTGACCGGCCATAAATATCACGGCAATAGTACGCTTTAAATCTATGCCGGAATGCTCGTAAAAACGTTCATCTTCATTAGCAATCAGGGCTTTTACGAGATATGGCGACAACTCATCATATTGTACATTGCTTCTGTTATCGACATAGTACTTACCAATGAGTACGGAATCCGCAGAGTAAATTTCGGAAGACAGATTCGCTGTCGGATTTTCGAGTTCATCAAAGCTCGGCAGTGCGCCGAACACACCGATACGCACCAGCAGAAAGAAAACGATGACAGACAGTACACCGAGTCCAAACAATTTCCAGATATTTCTGGGTTCTTTCATCCAATCTATTGCGCTCATTGCTCCATATAATTTTCCATGAAAAATACGGCATATTTATCTAAATCTGCCTGCTTCTTTATCAACTTGTAATTGGCCGGTGCAATCACATAGAACTGCACCTTTGCTACACTGTTTTTCCCCATCACCATAGCGGATTCCGCGGATATCTTGCGATAATATTTCAGAGCATCCGTGATGCCTTCAAATCTGCGCATCTGGATAACGCCGAAACCTTCTATGAAATACGGGTTTATTTTTATCTTCTGGTCGTCAAAGAATTTCTTGTTGAAAGCCTGAATATTTGCGACGATATCGCCCACTTTCAGGTATTTGTCATTCAGTCGCGCAATCACAAACAAGTCGGATGTATCTGTAACAAATTCCAATTTCTCTGAAATCACTGCCGGTTTCGCAATGGTATCCGCCTGTACAATGGCAGCCGTGCTATCCTTGAGGTTACTTTCAAACTGAATATAGGCAATCAGGTATTCCTGTGCTTTCTGCTTGATGGCGCCATCGCGGTATTTCATCACGATGTCAGACAGTGATTTTTTGTAGGCATCGAACTGCTGTAGTTTGCCGTAAGAAACCGCTTCCAGGAATTCGAACTGCGGAATCTCCGCCGCTCCAGGATATTGTGATTTAGCGAGGTATTTATTTTTGATGACCTGGTCATACTGACCTTCGTTAAAGAGCTGATACGTACTGGCGTAGAGTTTCTGAGCACTTCCGGCGGCAGGATCTACCTTGACCTTAGGCTTGCCTTCACCGTTCAGTACGGCGGCCACTTCACTGTCAGGGTATTTTTCCAGGATATAGTCTTTCTCCTTCTGCGCAAGTCCGTTCAGCTGCTGCTCCTTGAAAATCAGGTATTCATAATAATGCGCGAGTGCATCGTAATTGCTGTTCGGGAAACGGCGAATGAGATCATCAAATGCCTGTTTGGCTTTCGGCAGATTATTGAGTTTATTTTTAAATATCTCTCCTTTGCCGAAAAGCGCGTTGGCAATTTTCTCATTGGAGAAAATAAAATCCAGAGAATCTTTCGGAATCTGCAGAGAATCTGCGACCGGTTTTACCGCATTCTTTTCCGTCGTTTTCTTTGTGTCCGTTGTCGGTGCATTGCCCGGCTGTGCAGCAGGCTGCCCGAAAGAGACGTCCTCAAACACATCTGATTTGTTGCTGCGCCTCCAGTTGTCCTCCAGTTTGCGGTCGCCCCACACTCGGATAAACTCATTATATCCTTTGCTTTTCGCTTCCGGATTGTAGAAATACCAAAGTCCGTTGGAAACGGCATCTTCCGGAATGAATGCCACCGGCTGGAAGCTGTCCGCACCGCCTTCGGTACTGAAACGGGATTTCTTTTTTTCCGCTTTCTCTTTAATGGCCTGTTGTTCGGCAAGGTACTTTTTCAATTCCGCCGGACTCATTCTGCCGAGTCGCTGCAGGCTGTCTTCCTGCGCAATGGTTTTATTGTAGCCTGCCAGTTCATTCAGGATATCCTTGCGGTCTTTTATTTTGTCGTACTGTTCGAATGATGTCGGAAGATAGACGATAGCGCTGTCGTAGTAAACGGCTGCCTCTCCGTACATTTCCTTGTCGTAATAAATCTCTCCCAACTTCAGGAAAGACTTGCCTTTCTGCACGAGATTGGTCGTGCTCTTATCAATAGATTTCTGCAGATAAGCAATCGCATTACCGGAATCATTGCGGAAATAATAGTAATTGGCAATCGTGTACAACACTTCATCCGCATAGTCCTTGTTTTTGCCAAAGCGAATCAGCTTGGTGAGCATTTTCACAATATCCTGATCCGCCAAATCCGGATTTTCGCTATACAATTTGGCTAGCTGAATCTGTGCGAACAAATTGAGTTCTTCCGTTTTGGTATGTTTTCCCGCTTTCACAAAATAATCCACTGCATCCGCCGGCTGATTGTTCAGCATATACAGCTGTGCCAGTATGTATTCGTAATACGCGCGCTGCTTTTTCTTTTTAAACAACAGCATCGCATTTTCGAGTTCTTCAATAGCCGGAGAGTAATCTTTTCTGCGGATGTTGTAATATGACTCTGCCAGATAAAATTCGCGGCGTTGTTTTTTGGTCAGTTTGCGCAGCGATTTTCCATAGGCGAGCATACTTTTCGCATCGGGATAGTTTTCCAGTTCTATGAGCGACTTCGCCATCCAGATAATAGCTTCGGGCCGTGACGGCTGATGTTTCATGCGCTCCCACAGCGACAATTTTTCAAACTTTGCTTCCTGCTTTTTTGACAGGCTATCCAGTGGTTTCTGATTATCCCGGTTGCCGGTCGAATCTTTATAATACGGGTTTTCCACGTATTTATCACCCAGCAATACATAAGGCTGCGTGGTATTCTGACTCGGTTTTTTCGAAGAGGATTTAGTATCTGGCAGTATAATCTTGGAATCGGTGGAATCTTTGCTGCTGCTGGTTTTTGACTTTGCCTTGGCCAGCAAGTCGGCAGGAATTTTCTTGCCTTTTTTCTGGAGTTCAATGATTTTCTTCTTTGCCTTGATGATTTCCTCGAGTTCCTTTTTCTTTTTGGCAATCGCTGCTTCCTGCTTTTTGCGGGCATCTTCGGCTTTTTCCTTGGCGGCATCCTGCTGTTGTTTCCACTGCAGGTCGATGAATTTCTTCTTGGCGTTGGCTTTCTTTTCTATTTCTTTCTGGCGTTTGCGCAGATATTTCAGGCGGTCGCGGTTGCTGAATTCCACCTTATTGTTCATCTTACCCGGCTTCATCGTAGTGACGATGTACTGGAAAGTAATCAGCGAGGTATCGTATTGCTGACGAAGGAACTGCGATTTCCCCAGCAGCAGGAAAGCGTTATCGCGCCAGCGGCTGTAGTCATGCAACTGTAGCACAATGCCTGTTTTCTTGGCCACCGTTTCCATTTCGCCTGTATAATTGGAAAAATCCGCCTCATCATGGTAATAAAACGGAAGCAGCTTGTTGTAGTCGTAAGTACGCTGGAACTGATAAGTGCGCACCACTTCCTTATACAACTCGTTGGCGTTGAAGTAATAGTTATTCCGGGTGGTCAAATCGCCCCAGGCTCTTTTAATAATATTCGGTTTCTGATACTGCGACGACGTTTTTTTCTTCTTATCGGCCCACAACGGAGCAGATAAAAAGAGAAATGCCGCTGTCAGCAACAGCAGTTTTTTGACCGTAAATAGACGCATGCTCGTTTTTATTCCCTAATTTTAACGCAATTTCCAAAAATTATTTTACTTATTGGAGTGATTTTTATTTAATTAACCCTATGCCCCTAAAAAAAACTACCCGTCAGCGCTGGCTCGAGAAACTGAAAACGGTCTACCGGTTTCAGATTGTCGATGAGAAGCACTATGACGTGAAGCTGGTAGTGGCACTGAACCGACTGAATGTCATCACATTATCGGGTATTATTATTGCCTTTTTCACCTTTCTCAACTTCCTGCTGATTGCCTATACGCCGCTGAAACAATACATTCCCGGCTACGGCACTTCAGACAGCCGGCGCGACGCGATACAGACCCACATCAAAAGCCGGCAACTGGAAGAGAAGGTGAGCCAGCAACAGCAATACCTTACGAACCTTCAGAATATCTTACAGGACAAAGTGGTGGTGGACGCCGTGCCATCGACTGCCAAAAAGCAGCAAACCGATCCGGCTGTGTTGTCGGAGAAATCTCCGGAAGAAAGCAAATTCGTACAATCGCTGGAAAAAGGATTGCAGCATGCAGAATTACTGGAATCAATAGAAGATTCACGGAGTAGTATTTTCAGCAATCTGGAATTGCAAAAACCTGTGAAAGGCGGAATCCGTACCGGATTCACGGAAGTCAATCCGTCCGTTACCTTTGCCGCCGCGACGCAGGAACAGGTGAAAGCCATTCTGTCGGGCAACGTCATCCTGAGTGGCACGAGTCCGGAGTCCGGCGCTTTCATTGCCGTGCAGGCAGATAATCAACTAGTATATATTCTCAAAAATAACAGTCAGGTTTTGAAGAAAACCGGTAACTTTGTTGAAATGGGAGAAGTAATTGCCATCGCCGGTGCACAAAACAATCAGGCGGTGACCGTACTCGAAGTGTGGTACAAAGGGCAAGCTATCAATCCCGTAAAATTTTTAAAATAAACGCCTATGTTCTCCAAAAACATCCTGAAAAGCGGCGGTGAGCCATTGGTTGCCAACAAAATCAACGACGGTACCATCATTTCCGGCGACGTAAGTGCACAGACAGACCTCCGCATTGACGGAAAAATTTTGGGAAACATCACCTGTACTTCTAAGGTGGTGGTGGGCGCTACGGCGCATATTTCCGGACATATCAAATGCAACGACCTGACCATTGAAGGACAAGTGAAGGGCAACCTGGATGTGAATGGCACCCTTTTCTTCAGAGGCACCGCGAAATACGAAGGCGATGTGAGATACCGCAAGCTCATCGTAGAAGAAGGTGCTTCCATCAGCGGTGCGCTTTTTAATTCCACACCTGCCGCCAAACCGGCAACACCCGCGCTACAACATGGAACAGCAGCAGCCACCCCGCAAACAGCCGGCTAAGTCTATCAACAACTGGATAGCGTATTCCGGCATGGCATTCGAAATGTTTGCCATCATCGGACTTTTTGCCGCCGGCGGATATTACCTCGACAAAAAGCTGGGCACCGCGCCGGTATTGCTTATTCTGTTTTTACTGCTCGGATTATCTGTCGCGTTCTATCGCATTTATAAGCAGTTCAGTCAAAAATAATTCCTATTTAACTTATCTTTGCCCTATGAAATGGATGCT
>JADLAH010000342.1 GCA_020848315.1 Chitinophagales bacterium
ACAGCGCCGGCAGCAACGAAGCCTGTTGTGGAAATAAAACCTCAGGATAAGCCTGTGCTGCCCACCTGGGATATTCAGTCGCAGGCGACACTGCCACTGCCTGCAGAGGTGCGGTTCGGCATTTTACCGAATGGACTCCGGTATTATATCCAGCATAACCAAAAACCGGAAAACCGCGTGGAATTCCGGCTGGCAGTGAATGCGGGTTCCAATCAGGAAGAAGATAATCAGAAAGGACTTGCGCACTTTGTAGAGCATATGGCATTCAACGGAAGCAAGAATTTTTCCAAAAATGAACTCGTCGATTATCTCGAAGGTATCGGTACTAAATTCGGCGCGCACCTGAACGCCTATACCAGTTTTGATGAAACCGTATACATGCTTCAATTGCCGACCGATAAAAAGGAAATCCTGGATAAAGGGCTGACCGTACTGGAAGATTGGGCATCCGGACTGAGTTTTGATACGAATGAAATTGACAAAGAGCGCGGCGTTGTTTATTCGGAATGGCGCAGTGGTTTGGGCGCTTCCAAACGCATGATGGAAAAATATTTGCCCGTGGTCTACTATAAATCCCGCTATGCGGAGCGACTGCCGATAGGAGATACCGCCATCATCAACACCGCACCGAAAGAACGATTTACCAGCTTTTACAAAACGTGGTATCGCCCCGAGCTGATGGCCGTGGTGATTGTGGGTGACATCGATGTGGACGCGATGGAAAAGGAAATCAAACAAAGGTTTTCCGGTTTGCAGAATCCTGCAAACGCGCCTGCCAAGCAGGAATATAAACTGCCGGAACATCAGAAAACACTGGTGAGTATCTGCACCGATCCGGAGGCTACCTATTCCCGTGCGATGCTGATTTATAAACATGATGCAGTGCCTGTCAACACCGCGCAAGGGTATCGTCGTTATCTGATGCACGCGCTGTTTAACGGGATGCTGAATAATCGCCTGCAGGAACTCATGCAGCAGCCGGAACCGCCTTTTTTTGCGGCCTATTCCGCCTATGAGCGCGAAACGAGAGCCAACGACGCGTTCAATCTGACGGCGGTCGCCAAAAGCGGACAGACCATCACCGCACTGAAGGCATTACTGACAGAAAACGAACGACTGAAGCGATTCGGGTTCACCGCCTCTGAGCTGGCGCTGGAGAAAAAATCCATTCAGACATACTATGAAAATGCGCTGGAAGAAAAAGATAAAACAGAATCCGCATCACTGGTGCAGGAATATGTTACCCATTTTCTCGGGCAGCAGCCCGCACCGGGCATCGCGATGGAAAACTATCTGATGCAGCAGTTCCTGCCCACCATTACGCTGGAGGAAATCAACGGACTGATAAAACAGTTTATCACAGAAAAAAATGCCGTGATAGTGCTGACGGCGCCTGAGGCGGAAAAGAAATTCCTGCCCTGGGAAAATGATGTGCTTGCTATCGCGGATTCCGTGAAGAAGATGGCGGTTACGCCTTATCAGGAAAAAGAACTGCAAAGCAGTCTGCTGGAAAAGGCGCCTGCCGCCATGCCGGTCGTATCTTCCGCTTACAATAAAGACTACAATATTACCACACTGCAACTGAAAAACGGCGCTAAAGTATTATTGAAACCGACGACTTTTAAAAATGATGAAATCCTGCTCAGCGCTTACAGTCCGGGCGGTACATCTTTATATTCCGATGAAGATTACATGAGTGCCGATTATTCCAATGCTATTGTGATAGAATCCGGTGTGTCCGACTTTGATAAGATTTCCCTGCAGAAAATGATGACCGGAAAAACGGCCGTGGTATATCCGGTGGTGGGCGAATTGGAAGAAGGATTTGAAGGCAGCAGTTCCCGGAAAGATTTCGAATCCATGTTGCAGTTGATGTACCTTTATTTCACACAACCGAGAAAATCAGCAGATGATTTCAAATCGCTGATGGCTAAGGAAAAAAGCGCGAACGAGCATGTGCTCGAAAATCCAAGTGCTTTCTTTTCGCATAAGCTGAGTCAGTTGATGTACAATAAGAATATCCGCCGCGGACTCACCACGCTGGATAAACTGGAAAAAGTGGATTTTGAAAGAGCGTATTCCATTTACCGCGAACGATTCCGCGATGCCTCCGATTTCACCTTTGTGCTGGTAGGTAATTTTCAGGCAGACAGTATTCTTCCTTTGCTCGAAACATACATCGGTGGATTGCCATCCGCGGGACAAAAGGAAACGTGGAAAGATCCGGGGGTTGCCAAAAAAGAAGGAGTGGTGACTTCCAAAAACTACATGGGCAAAACGCAGAAAAGCCTGGTGGGTATTCATTTCCACGGACAAAAAACATGGACGCCGGAAGATAATTTTGTCTTCAATGCCATGATTAAAATCCTGAATATACAACTGCGCGAAGCCCTCCGCGAAGACAAAGGCGGTGTGTACGGCGTCAGCGTGGGCGGCAATTTTGCGGAGCGTCCTAAACAGGCATACGGCATCACCATCAGCTTCAACGCGGAGCCCAAACAGGCGGAAGAACTGGTGAAAGTGGTATATGATAATATCGACAGCCTGCGTCAGCACCTGACTACGGCGGAGAAGCTGCAGAAGGTGAAAGAAACCTTCCGCCGCGAGCGCGAAGCCGACGAAAAGGAAAATGATTTCTGGCTGAATATGATACATTACTACGATGCCTATCAGAAAGATATAGCCACGCTGGCAGACTATCCGAAGATGATTGATGCCTTGACAGCCGAAAAAATAAAAGAAGCATTTCTCACCTATTTTGACAGAAAGAATTATATTGAGGCTATATTATACCCTGAAAAATGAAGCAGTTAATCAGCTTTATCATGTTGATGAAAATAAAAATTGTCTCCATGATTTTTTACAGATATGACATCGGATGGCCTGATAAGATGAAGACATTGAAGTGGAAAGAAGTGAAGCTGATTGTCTTTATGAATCACACCTCTTTGTATGAATTTCTGTTTCTGGGATTTTTACCGGTGCATTTCCTGTGGCGGCTTTCGCGCAAGATGGTGGCACCGGCCGCGGATAAAACACTCAACCGACCCATAGTAGGTTTTTTCTTTCGTTTGTTCATGCCCGGCGTGGTGTCCATAACGCGCAAACGCGACGATACATGGACCAAATTCCTGAGCAAGTTACATCCCGATTCCATTATCGTCATTGCGCCTGAGGGACGCATGAAGCGCAAGACAGGCCTGGATTTGGAGGGCAATAAGATGAGTGTGAAATCCGGGATTACGGATTTGCTGGCCGGCCTGCAGCACGGAGAGATGGTGCTGGCCTACAGTGGTGGACTGCACCACGTGCAAGTGCCCGGCGAAGGACTGCCCAGGTTATTTAAAACACTGAAGATGAATCTGGAAACATTTGATATCGCGGCTTACAAGGAAAAGTTTATTGGTGTGGTGGGCAGTGAAGACTGGAAACAGCAGATAACCGATGACTTGCAGCACAGACTGGAAACCAAAGTGCCGTCGGGGAATTGAGATTTGAGATTTGGGATTTCAGATTTCAGAATTGAGATGTAGGAATTGGGATATACAATTTGGGATTTGAAATTCCCAAACCGAAAATTAGATTCCGAAACGAGTTCGGAATGACGCAACGAACCGAGTTCGGAATGACTCAACTGCAAGCACGGACCGTCATGCTGAACTCGTTTCAGCATCTATAAAATAGTAGTAACTCTTCTTAAAATTATATCCCATCTTCCCAAATACCTTGCATTATACTATCGCCTAGTGTCCCCTCGCTCTCGTAAGTTTAGCGGAGTGTAACTTTTTCTTTCCTAGTAGAGTCTCCTGGAAGGGACTCTGCGCAAAAGATGCAATGTATTAAAGTTGCGCTGAGTCCTCTGCGAGAGACTCTGCTAAGAAAGGAAATTCCGAAAATTAGATTCCGAAACGAGTTCGGAATGACGCAACTGCAAGCACCAACCGTCATGCTGTCCCGATGAATATCGGGATCGTTTCAGCATCCTCGCCCTCGGCAGGTGTTTTAGCGCAGCGTCACCTGCCGCTTTGCATAAGGTATAATATTAGCCAACTGCAACCAAATAAAAATACGAGCGGCAACCTTCAGGTTGCCGCTCGTCATAATAATAGTGGAGCATTATGAACGCCTTGCGGCATTAATTCTTGGTGTCGCCATCGCGGAACTGCTGCTGTCTTTCCTGTTCCTTGTCGAAGGCTTTGATAATTTCTTTCACCAGTCGGTGGCGCACCACATCTTCCGCCGATAAATGCACCATACCGATTCCTTCGATGCCTTCCAGTATTTGCATGGTTTTTTTTAAACCGGATTGCTGGTTCTTCGGCAGGTCAATCTGCGACATATCGCCGGTGATGATGCATTGCGCCGAAGGGCCTATCCTTGTCAGGAACATCTTCAGCTGAAGCTGGGTGGCATTCTGCGCCTCATCCAGAATCATAAAGCAATGGTCGAGCGTGCGGCCGCGCATATAGGCGAGTGGCGCCACTTCGATAATCCTGTTTTGCATATAGTAGGCCAGCTTGTCGGCGGGAATCATGTCGTCCAGCGCGTCGTACAAAGGCCGCAGATACGGATCGATTTTTTCCTTCAGGTCGCCCGGCAGGAATCCCAGATTTTCGCCTGCTTCCACCGCCGGCCTCGTCAGGATAATCTTCTTCACCCATTTGTTTTTCAGCGCCCTTACCGCCAGCGCCACCGCCGTATAGGTTTTTCCGGTGCCAGCAGGGCCGATGGCGAACAGGATGTCATTGTTTTCGGCATATTCCACCAGTTTTTTCTGGTTTTCCGTACGCGCGCGGATGAGGTTGCCGTTGTTGCCGTACACCAGCACATTGTCCGTAAACTGCGGGAAATTGGTCTCATAGGGATTGCGTCCGCTCAGGATTTCCTCGATATGTTGGTCCGATATTTTTCCGTATCGTTCCAGATATTCCACCAGCTGATGCACCTTCTCGCGGAATACTTCGAGGTCGTCCTGCGAGCCGGCCACGATGATTTTGTTTCCTCTCGCGCTGATATTGAGTTTGCTGAATTCTCTTTTCAGGATTTTCAGCTTATTGTTGTTGAAGCCAAAAAATTCTATCGGGTCAACAGTTTCTAATTTAATTGTTAGTTCGCTCAATTATTTTCTTATTTTTACAACGGAAAATAGTACATATTTCAATATGGCGCTCATAACGTTATTAACAGACTTCGGAGAAAAGGACTATTATGTGGGTTTATTTAAAGGTGACCTGTATACCGCCTGTCCTTCTTCTAAAATCGTGGATATATCCCACGCGATAGCGCCGTACGACATTGTGACCGCCGCTTTTTTCCTGAAAAATGTGTACCA
>JADLAH010000343.1 GCA_020848315.1 Chitinophagales bacterium
CCATATAGCCCGGTTCATCGCGCACCTTCAGCGGCTTGTTCGGGTCGAGATAAATCAGATTTTTTTCCTTGACAAATGCTGTCAGTGCCGGAATTTGTTTTTCAATTTCCGTTTTGAAATTTTCCGGCGCAACATGCTTGGCAGAGAGCGTGTCGATTACTTTTTTAATCGCACTCAGGGAATCAGCAGGCATCGGCAGGCTGCCGAAATATTTGGACCAAAGTTGTGCCGAAAGGGTATACATTTCGCGGTGGAGATAGGATTTGCGCTCCAGCGCAGCCTGATAAATTTCATCCGCGCTGTACTGACTTTGTATGTCATACCTGAATTTATCGGCATATAATTCCGCGCCTAAACGAAAACTGCGCAGGCTGTCTGTCGGATAATTTTTCAGGAATGTAATGTAATCTTTCACCGCTTTGGCGGCCATTTCACCACGCTTCAGATAAAGTTCCTCTGATTCCGGGTATAGCCGCAGCGCTTTCACCGCGTCTACATAATCTTTCTCAAACACAGCCAGTGTGCCTTCGTTTTGGTCGATGGCTAATTGCAGATGTTCTTTCGATGGATGCTGTATGGATGCTTTCGCTGCCGCATAATAATCCGGCACTTTTTTCAGTCGGTGGAATACTGCTTCCATCCGCTTTTTCAGCGGCGCATAATTTTCAGTAATAATATAGGCAAATGTACTGCCTACATTGAAATAGGCCGGATTCCATTCGTATTCGCGCAGTGTTTTGAGTTGCCATAGGTATTTTTGCAGTTCATTGGTCAGCATCTGATGGTCTGTCCTGTTTGCATCGGATAGCTGTTTCAGTGGGAATGCCTGCAGTTTCTTCCATTCTTTCTCATAAAATGCGATTTCCTTAGCGCGCTGCGCATCGTTGGGAATGATTAGTATACTGTCGTGACGGTGGTAGCCAATGGAACTCGCCCAATCGGGATTCATCTTCCAGAATCGTTCAAAAAATCCTTTGGTATATTGCTGAAAGTTGGCATTGGTGGTGTTCTGGGCTTGCATGGAAAACAGACATCCCGTCAGATACAAAGTGAAAAATAATCGTTTCATGATGAATAAATGAACCATAAAGGTAGAACTTGCACATGGAATATCCATGCAGCCGGATTTCTTTTCATTAATCATTATTTAAACTACAAACTTCGGGCAAAGGCAACTGTTTTGTTATATTTGGCGGTATGTTATTCTCAGCAATACACCACATCGCACATTTGCATCACTCCAAGTAGGAGTGTATGTATCTTTTTGCCCGTTTTATCTGTTTTTTTACCATTATTTTATACGTAAATTTGTTCTATGCAAACATTGAAACTCGCTATACAAAAAAAAGGACGCCTGAGCGAGGAGTCTATCAAACTGATTAATGAATGTGATATTTCTTTTCCAAGCAGCTCCGGTAAATTGGTGACTGCCGCCTACGATTTTCCCATAGAAATCCTGTTTCTGCGCGACGACGATATTCCGGATTATGTGCAGGACGGCGTAGCAGATATCGGCATAGTGGGAGAAAATGTGTTGGTTGAATCCGGCAAGCAAGTGGAGGAAGTGATGAAAATGGGTTTCGGTAAATGCCGTTTGTCCCTGGCGGTTCCACGGAATATGCAATACAATGGCGTGCAGGATCTGTCCGGAAAATCCATCGCCACATCTTATCCGCGCATCCTTAAAAATTACCTCGACACACAGCAGGTAGAAGCGGACATACATGTTATCAGTGGCTCCGTGGAAATTGCACCCAGCATCGGACTGGCGGATGCTATCTGCGATATCGTCAGCACAGGTTCCACCTTGCTGAGCAATGGCCTCAAGGAAGCGGAGCAGATATTCCGTTCTGAAGCAGTGTTGATTAAAAATCCGCGACTTTCGGAAGAAAAAAATGCCATTCTGAAAAGCTTGTTGTTCCGACTGGAGGCTGTCAAGCGGGCGCAGAAAAATAAATACATTTTGCTGAATGCGCCGAATGATAATCTGGATAAGATTGTGGCATTGCTGCCGGGTATCAGTTCCCCGACCGTTCAGTCGCTGGCGAAAGAAGGATGGAGTTCTGTTCATTCCGTGATTACGGAAAAAGACTTCTGGGAGATCATACAGCAACTCAAAGAAGCCGGTGCGGAAGGGATTCTGGTGATGCCTATTGAGAAACTGATTTATTAAGAAATGCCTTGCGGCAGAAAAATAAGTGTATGCAATTCATTAAATATCCGAATTCGGAAAGCTGGCCTGAAATTTTACAACGTCCTACGCAGTCACTGGCAGAAATAGAGCAACGCGTACTGCCCATACTGGCGGAAGTGAAGCAACATGGCGACGTGGCATTGAAGGCGTTTGCACGTCAGTATGATGGCGTGGAAATAGATGATCTGAAGGTTGCAGAAACAGAAATTAATCATGCGGTAGCCGGAGTGTCTGAAGAATTAAAGACAGCGATACAAACGGCGAAATCGAATATTGAAAAGTTTCATGCTAAACAACAAACTGCCGTTGAGGTGGTGGAGACGACGCCCGGTGTACTTTGCTGGCGCAAATCCGTGGGTATTGAAAAAGTAGGATTGTATATTCCTGGTGGTTCAGCGCCGCTGTTTTCGACAGTGCTGATGCTGGCTGTGCCAGCAAAACTGGCTGGTTGTGGCGAAATTATTCTGTGTTCGCCTCCTGATAAAACAGGTAAAATACATCCTGCCATTTTATATGCGGCACACTTGTGTGGTGTGACCAAAATATTTAAAGCAGGCGGTGCGCAGGCTATCGCAGCGATGGCATATGGCACGGAATCGGTGCCGCAGGTATATAAAATATTCGGCCCCGGCAATCAGTATGTTACAGCGGCAAAACAGTTGGTCAGTAAAAATGGCGTAGCCATAGATATGCCGGCCGGACCGAGTGAAGTGCTGGTGATTGGCGATGATGAAGCGAGACCCGATTTTATTGCCGCCGACTTATTGTCACAGGCAGAACACGGCCCGGATAGTCAGGTGATATTTGTAACAACCGACGAAGCTTATCTGAATCTGGTGCACTTCGCACTCGATGAGCAGTTAAAGCAATTGCCGCGTAAGGAGATTGCGAAACAAGCGCTCGCCAATAGCAAGATGATAGTGGTGAAGGATATGGAAGAAGCACTCAGGTTGAGCAATTTCTATGCACCTGAACACCTTATATTACAAGTGCGCGATGCCGAAGAAGTAGCGCAGCACGTCGTTAATGCAGGTTCTGTTTTTTTGGGGCATTACACACCGGAAAGTGCCGGCGATTATGCCAGCGGAACCAATCATACATTGCCTACCAATGGATATGCTACGGCTTTTAGCGGTGTGTCGCTGGATAGCTTTGTGAAAAAAATTACCTTTCAGAAAATCAGCAGAGAAGGCTTGCTGCAACTGGGTGGAACGATAGAAATAATGGCGGAAAATGAAGAACTGTTCGCCCATAAAAATGCAGTAAGCATACGAATTAAACAATAAGCGCTATTCTGTAGCAACAACACGTGAATGGAATGAAGAAGATAAATATTGATGAATTGGTGCGTCCGCACATACTCCACATGAAGCCCTATTCTTCGGCTCGCCTCGAGTATGAAGGAAATGACGGTGTATTTCTGGATGCCAATGAAAATCCTTATGGCTCTGTCAGCGGCGGACAGCACAATCGCTATCCGGATCCATTGCAGATGCAGATTAAAGAAAAGCTGGCTAAAGTAGAACAGGTGCGGGAAGAGCAGATTTTTCTGGGCAATGGAAGCGATGAGTGTATCGACGTGCTGGTGCGCGCATTCTGCGAGCCACAGAAAGATGCCATATTGGTGTGTCCGCCTGTTTTTTCGATGTATGAACACGTGGCGGAAGCGCAGCATATCGACATAGTGCGTGTCCTTTTGCAACCGGAAACTTTTCAGCTGGACATGCCTGCTATTCGCAGTAAGATAGCTCAAATGCCAAATCTTAAAATCATCTTCATCTGTTCACCGAATAACCCGACCGGCAACCTGATACATGCCGATGATATAGAAGCACTGTTGCAGGAATTTTCCGGATTGGTATTTGTGGATGAAGCGTATCTGGATTTTTCCGGTCAAACCAGCTGGGTGCACAGGTTGCAGGAGTTCGATAATCTGGTGGTGATTCAGACTTTCTCCAAGTCTTATGGAATGGCGGATGCGAGACTGGGTATCCTGTATGCGCAGGAGCGTGTAGTGCATTTTATGAACACCATAAAATTGCCGTACAATGTAAATCAGTATTCACAGGAACTGGCGCTGAAAGCACTGGATAAGATATCCGTAAAAGATCAGTATGTAAGCGAACTGACGGCCGGAAGGGATTACCTGATGAATGAACTGGCATTCATACCACTGGTGCAGAAAGTATATCCGAGCGATGCAAATTATATCCTGTTCCGTGTGCAGGATGCCAATGCATTGTATGCCTACCTGATTCAGCATAAGATTATTGTCCGTAACCGCGACAGTGCGCCTTTGTTGAAAGGTTGTCTGCGTGTGAGTGTGGGCACGGAAGCAGAAAATCAGCGTTTTATTTCCGTTTTAAAACAATACAGCAATTAATATAATTCCATGAAGAAAGTATTATTCATCGACAGAGATGGCACCCTGATTTACGAGCCGGAAGATTTTCAGATAGACAGTTTTGAGAAGCTGCGCTTCCTGCCGGGAGTGCTGAATCATCTGGCAAAAATCGCGTCGGAACTGGATTACGTGTTGGTCATGGTGACGAATCAGGATGGGTTGGGAACAAAGGTGTTTCCGGAAAAAACTTTCTGGGGGCCGCATCACCTCATGATGGATACTTTCCGCTCCGAAGGTGTGATTTTCGAAGATGTATTTATCGATAAAAGCTTTGCGAAGGATAATCTGCCTACGCGCAAACCCAATACCGGATTGCTGACCAAATATCTCGATACGACGAAATATGATCTGGCGAATTCCTTTGTTATCGGCGACCGACTGACGGATATACAGTTGGCAAAAAATCTGGGCGCCAAAGGTATTCTGATTGGCCGAAGTGCCGATAAAACCGATGATAATAAGTTGGATAATAAGGTGCTGAAGCCATACATTGCACTGCAAACGGATAACTGGAATGATATTTACCGTTTCCTGAGTCAGCCTGACAGAAAGGCTGAAATCACTCGCAATACCAATGAAACGAAGATAAAGATTGCGCTGAACCTGGATGGAAAAGGGAAATCAAATATCAAAACGGGACTCGGTTTTTTTGAC
>JADLAH010000344.1 GCA_020848315.1 Chitinophagales bacterium
CCGGATTCTTGTCGCTGAGCAACAGAAAAAGTCCTGAAGTATTGGCAGAACCTTCCTTGCGGTGGCAGTGCGCGCAGTTGATTTCCAGATAGGATTTCGCGCGTTCTTCCAGTGTGCCGGAATGCGGATTAAAGGCATCCGCAATCTTGTTCGTCAGATTTTCGGCTTTGTTATAACCTTTCAGCAATCCGGCTTCCGTCCACTTCTCCAGCTGATTCTTCAGTCCGTCGGCATAGGCATAATCTCTGTTCAGATAGCGCACTTTGGGCCCTATCGGTTCCAGTACATTATTCAGGTTGTGGCAGTTTTTACACTGATTTTTATTCGGCACGGAATAGTCGATATGCACCTTTTCGCCTTTGTCATTCACAAAATCCACTTTCATATTCTCGCCCACGATATTCAGCTCCGCATCCGTTTGTTCATCGTTCCACACATAGTCGAGTGCATCCCATTTATCGGCACGGCGCACGAGCAGGCGGGTTTCCAGAATGCGTCTGCCTTTGCTGGCATCGCGTTCATCATTTTCATAAAAGAAATTCTTAATCAGGACAGTTCCTACCGGAAATTCGAGCACTTCATCTTTTGTATATTGCGCGCTCACGCCTTCCGGCATCCATACGAAACGGGCTTTGTGGGCGTAATCCGTGAAGAGCGGCGTAATCAGATCATACGGCAGCACCCGGTCATTCGGAACCAGGTCTTTGAGATGGCCTTTAAAAAAATGATATTCCGACAAACGCTCGAATGGCTTGGCGGCCACATCCAGTGTGACGGCTTTATCTGCGGGCTTGCACTGATGCAACAGCAAACTGCACAGCAACAGCAGGAAGCCTGTGATTACAGTAACTTTTTTCATTTCAGGTAAGATTGACGACGTGAAATCGGATTATTTTACACTCTTCGGATCGGTATTATTGCCATTGATGCCGGCAATAGCACAATCGAATTTTGACATATCGGTGTCTTTGTATTTCATGAAATCATCTTTGCCTTTGATTTTCCAGGCATTCAGATTGCCAAACTTCACATCGCCGTTATTGCGGATACAGATCTTCTTATCATCCGGCAATTGTCCGTCCTTATCGCGGAGTTTCGGATCGGCACTGCCATCCACAAAAATATCCAGCGAGCCTTTGAAAGTAGCAGTCAGCAATTTGCCCAAATCAGTAGATAAATCGGGCACACTCAGCTTACGTTCAAAGTGATTATCATGGATGTAAATACGGGTACAATATGGTCCGTAGGTAGAATCATTCAGCTGCTTGCCGGTCAGGTGATAGCTGGTGGTAGCAATACCCACGGTTTTGTTATTGATAAAACGGTTGTTGAACACATCCACGCTGTCTGTTGCCATAATAATCATACCGCTGCCCGGCGGAATGGAAGCCACGATACTGCCCGGCTTTCCGAAATTCGGGAAGTTATTTTCAATGCATTCATTGTCCCACACTTTCGCATTGCGGCCATTTGCCTGAAAGAGCTTAGGCAGGTCGAATACGAGGATACCGCCGGAATTATTTTCCGCTTTGTTTTTATAGATATCGGAATTGATGCAATTTTCTATTTCAATACCCGCCACATTGTGATGGGCATAGCAATGACGCACGGTCACATTGGTGGATTGTCCGACATATACACCGGCATCGGCGCAGTAGGATACTTCGCAATATTCGAGCAATACATTGCGGCATTCCACCGGATAATAGCCGTAGTTGCCATTGGAAGTATCTGCTCCCGTCGTCCAGGTGGAGTTCATATACCGGATGGTCACGCCATCGCAGCCTTTTAATTTAAGGTTATCGCCTTTTGCATCCTGAATGGTAAAGTGCTCCAGCACCACATTCTCGCAGTTGGTAACCAGCAAGCCTTCCGCACCTTCCGTCTGTCCGAGGAAAGAGAGGATAGTCTTGTCAACGCCTGCACCTTTTATCGTCACATTTTTCTTGCCTTCGATGGACAATGCCTTTTTCAGCAAAAATTTACCTGCCGGAAATTCCACGGTGCCGCCATCCTCCACGAGAATGAGCTTTTCCTGAAATTCCTTTTCAATTTTTTCGTCATAAACGAAGCCGGCGGTGTCGCCCGCTTTTTTTCCGTTGTTTTTGCAGGAAGAAAGGCTACCGAGCGTTAGTAACCCGATAAAAATCAGCGCAATGTGTTTCATTATTATTTGGTTGTTTACGTGAATATACCCAAAAATAGTGAACTGAAAAACTTAATTTTTGTAAAAATCAGTCATCACGAATAAACCGCTTGTAATGCCTCTTTTGCCGTTGTATATATAAAAGGATATCCCGCTGCTGAAATTTTTCCGGCTTCGCACCGGTTGCTCATCAGCACGATGCCGGCCATCTCGCCCATGCCCAGTTTCAGGACAGCGGCAGGCACGGGAAATGGAATATACGGCCTGTGCAATACGGTCGCGATGTCTTTCATCAGCTCCTGTTGAGTGCATACATTGGGTGCACAACCGTTGTAAATGCCGTTTTTCTCCGGATGCTCGAGCAGAAAACGGAAAATACCGCACAGGTCGTCGATGTGTATCCAGGGCATGTACTGTTTGCCGTTGCCCATCGTCGCGCCGATACCCATCTTCACCGGGAGTGCCAGTTTGGGCAATGCGCCGCCATCCTTGCTCAACACGATGCCGATGCGCACTTTGCTGACTTTGACGGTGGCCGACTGCAGCGCATCAGCGGCAGCCTCCCAGGCGGTGCAGACTTCCGCTACAAATCCGGTGCCCGGCGATGAATTTTCTGTGAGCCATTCCTCGCCGCGGTCGCCGTAATAACCAACGGCCGAGGCGGAAATAAAATGGGAGATGGTGTGTGGGTATTTTTGTAAGTAACTGTTTATCAATTGCGCAGACTGCACCCTGCTGTCCACGATTTCCTGTTTCCTGCGGTCAGTCCAACGCTCGTCCGCGATGCCTGCACCTGCCAGATGGATGATTGCGGTGGCACCTTCCAGCACCTTTTCATCCATCGTCTGCCGGTTGATATCCCAGGCATATTCATTGGGTTTTGCCGGTTTTCTGCATAAAATACTGACCTGCCAGCCGCTGTTTTCGAGCAAGGTGGTGAGGCGGCGACCTACCAGTCCGGTGCCGCCCGTGATGATTACTTTTGCCATATTGAACAATTTAACGCTAAAAACGCTTATTTTTGTAACTTAAATTCAAATAGTATGTTTAAAAAATCTCATTTTATTTTAGTGATTGCGGTTTTCGCAATGGTGATTACAGGCTGTAATGGGAACAAAGGCGGCTCCAATACCGTATATAAAGACCAGGTGGTGATACACGGACTTTCCGACGCGAAAGGGTTGAACCCACA
>JADLAH010000345.1 GCA_020848315.1 Chitinophagales bacterium
ACAGGAATGGACAAGGCGACAATAAAATACTGGAATACCTGCTGAATATATGCTTCCACTTTGCCGGTGGTGGCGAAATATTCCGGAAAACTCATCATCATGATGTTGGCAAAACAGAAACCGGCAATCCCGATTTTATACAATCTGGATTTGTCTACTTTCCGAACCGCTTTTGTTTCCAGTTCCTGCAGACTGATATGCGGCTCGTATCCGATGGCGGTCAGTTTCTCTACCACTTTTCTCAAGGTCGTTGCAGCATTTTCAAAAACGACGAATAGTTCCTTTTTGACAAAATTCACTTTGGAGGTGATAATGCCAGGATGTATTTTCTGCAGATTTTCGAGCAGCCACAGACAGGAACTGCAATGCATCTGTGGCAGATAGAAAGTCACGTGAGTTTGTTTACCATCTGTGAACTGTATGATTTTCTGCATAATGCCGGCATCATCGAGAAATGCGAACTTGTCTGCGCGCACTTTTATTTTCTGTGTATTGCCGGGATGCTCATTCAGATCGTAATAATTGCAAAGATTATTTTCATTCAGGATTTCGTACACCATCTTGCAACCTTCACAGCAAAATGGTTTATCCTCTATGCGAATAGGATGGGAAGGGCAATATTCTCCGCAGTGGAAGCATACTGTCTTTTGTTGTGGCAGATTAGTACTCATGAGATACGACCTTGTCTATTTTGGTCCACAAATAATTTTCCTTGATGTAGAGCACACGTTGTATCGACTGTTCCAATGCATAGAGCTCATTGCTGCATATTTTCCGGTTGCTAGACCACTCCGGTTGCTGCACATAATTATTCAGCAATCCGCGCATGCGTTGCAGCAATCCCAATATACGTTGGTGCAACTGATTGATGGGTTGCAGGGAAATGAAGGATTCCTGATGATTGATGATATAGGGAAACAACAGAATTTTATCCTTTGTAAACAATTGCTTTACTTCTGTTTCCAACTTGTGAAAGATAGCATGAATCAGCGTGGAAGACTCATCATCTTCGGAACACACCAACTGATCGATATATCTTTCAATCATTTTAAAATCTGTCAGAATCTGCGGATAATGACGTTCCTCCAGATAATGACACAACTCGTCAGCGGTAAAGTCATTATAATTTATGATGTGCAGATTGTACATGCTTAAATTTTAGACAAAGTTATGTCAAATATAAGTATGTGCAGGATGATACCTGTCAAACTACGACATGATAATTATCATGTTTTGGAAGAAAAAATGGAATTAATCGTAGAGATTAGCGGTCTTCACCAATTTAGGTTGATTCAGAATTTTGATTTTTTTGCCGGAAAGTTCAATGATGTGTTCTTTGTTGAACTCCGACAACAGACGAATTGCGGTTTCGGTGGCTGTACCTACCAAATTGGCAATTTCCTCGCGACTCAGTTGAATATTGACATGATCATCTTTGTCCAGTCCGTAAGTTTCTTTCAGGAAGAGAATTGTTTCCGCCATACGTTCGCGCACCTGTTTTTGCGCCAGATGCGTAATCTTTTCTTCCGCTCTTTTCAGTTCATTTGACAATACCTTCATCATCTCGAAAGACAGAGAAGCATCCTTCTGAAGAATAACCAGGAAAATTTCCTTAGGAATAAAACAGATATTTGTGTCTTCAATGGCAATGGCTGTCGCGTTGTATTTTTCACCGGACAACAATGCCTTATATCCGATAATATCGCCAGGTTTGGCCATACGGATAATCTGCTCCTTGCCTTCATCGCCCATCATGGACAATTTTATTTTTCCGGCATTGATACAATATACACCCGCAGCATAAGCACCTTGTCTGAAAATTGTTTCACCTTTTTTGTAAGAGGAACAAATCTTCATAGCCTCAATCTCTTTAACGTGATCGTGTTCCGTCTTACAGAAAACAGAGTTAAAGCGATTGGAGCAATGCTGGCATTCTACGTGAACAAAATTGGACTTCATAGTGAATTTGAAAGCTCAAATATTGAAAAATAAAACAACATAAACAAGCAAAAGCTATTAACAAGTTGTGTAGTTTTTAAAACCAGTCAATTGGCTGAAAAAACGGGAGCGTATCAGCTTCTTCACTACCTGCTTCCGGATGATAATCATACTTCCAGGCTGCTTCCGGCGGCAGGCTCATCAGTATAGATTCAATCCTGCCGTTGGTTTTTAATCCAAAATGAGTACCACGGTCGTATACCAGATTGAATTCCGCGTAACGGCCACGACGAATATACTGCCAGTTTTTCTGACGGAGATCGTAGGAACGCGTTTCATTCCGCTGTACAATGGGCTGATAAACAGGTATAAAACTATTGCCTACCGCCTGCATAAATGCAAACAGAACCGTCTTTTTCGCTTCCGAATCAGGACGCAAATGGTCATAGAAAATTCCGCCTACGCCGCGCATTTCCCTGCGGTGTACGATGGTAAAATATTCATCACACCATTTTTTATACTGCTGATAGGCATCCGCATGGTAAGTGTCACAGGCATTTTTCAGTAACTGATGCAGGTGCCGCGTGTCTGTTTCATTCGGATAGGCCGGCGACATATCGATACCACCACCGAACCATTCATCCTGCACCGGACCGTCTTCTTCCTCAGACATACAGAAATAACGCACATTCATGTGAATAATCGGCACATAGGGATTGACGGGATGTATCACAATAGACACACCGGTTGCATGAAAATAGCGGGCACTGCGCGTCTCCGATTTCAGAATATCCGGCAACAAGCCATGCACATGGGAGAAATTGACACCGCCTTTTTCAAATACGCGGCCATTTTGTATGACCTTGGTGATGCCACCACCGCCTTCGGGTCGCTGCCATTCATCGGTGGCAAAGCGGGCTACTCCGTCGAGTTCTTCCAGCGAAGCACAAATATCCTGCTGCAACTGCAGCAGATATGTTTTTATATCCTGTATCGTAATTTTTGTCATAGTAATCATTTAATGCATTCTGTCGCCGCGCAACTCCATATTTTTCATCACATTGGTCTCGTATTCCAACCATTGCGTCCAGCGTTCCTGTACTTTTTCTTTATCAAAATATTTCTCTGCAATATCCAGAAAAAGGCGGTAATGGGTAGCTTCCGCCACCATCAGTTTGTGGTAAAAATCCCGCAACGAATCGTCTGAAATATACAATGACAACAAGCGGAAACGCTCGCAGCTGCGGGCTTCGATGAGTGCGTTCATGAGCAATCTGTCCAGAAATCGTTCTTCCTTGCGGCCACCTTTCTGCGTAAAGTCCTGCAACGCGGCGACATACGCATCCTTGCGCTGCGGCCCCAGCTGCATGCCGCGTTTTTTCAGTTCATCCAACACCAGCTTAAAGTGCATCCATTCTTCCTGTACGACGGGCACCAGTTTGTCTACCATCCACTGTTTCTCAGGATACAACTGAATCAGTGCGATATTGGAAGAAGTCGCTTTCTGTTCACAATATGCATGATCGGTCAGTATTTCTTCTATCGATTTCTCTGCCAGATTCACCCATCTCGGGTCTGTCGCCAGTTTCAAGCCTAACATAACGGCAAAAATACTTGATTTACCACAAGAAATAAAATTTTAATAAAAAAGCGGGCTTTAGCTCTTGACAATGTAGTTACTAAATGTTAAGTTTGTATTACCCTTTTTTTTTAGAAACATAACATAGAAACATGAAACCCTACTTAATGCTGGTAGCAGTAACCCTCTGCTATTACGCGAACGCCAATTGTCTATTGACAAAGATTCCCCTCGAGGAAAAGACGAGAACTGCTCAGATTATTGCTGAAGGAGAAGTACTTCAACAAAAATCTGCTTGGAACAGCGACAAATCCAGTATCTACACCATTAGCACCGTCAAATTAAACGCGCCTTTTAAAGGAAATCCATCTGGAGTAATTGAAGTGATTACACCTGGTGGCGAAATTGATGGCAAATTGCTCGTTGTTTCACCGGGTGCATCACTTGAAGTTGGTTCAAAAGGTGTTTTTTTTCTGATTCCAACCCGCAATGATTTATTACAAAAAGCCTTGTATCCAAGATATGAACTCTATGGAATGGCACAGGGATTTATGGAACTTGACGTCAACGCAGGCAAATACAGTGATCCTTTTGAAACATACTCCAGCCGGACACAACTGCTGCAAAATATCTCTTCTTACACTCCTGTAAATGCCCGAATCAGCAACTCCAGCATGGCCAATGCAGCGGTGAGCAGCGGCACTATCAGCAACTTTTCTCCTGCCGTTATTACCGCAGGAACACAAAGTGTACTCACCATCACCGGCAACGGATTCGGCAGCAGAACTGGTGCAGCCACAATTCAGTTTAAAGATGCCAATTCTTTATCCGCATCCGCCTTCAAAGCTATTCCCGACAGCAGCTATATCGTATCCTGGACCAACACGGAGATTAAAGTGATTGTTCCGGGCGCAACAAC
>JADLAH010000346.1 GCA_020848315.1 Chitinophagales bacterium
GCAATAGATTTGAGCGGAAATACGCCGGGCATGTATTTTGTCCGCATTTTACAACAAGATAAAGTGTCGCATACCGAAAAGGTGATTTTGCTTCACTAATTTTGAACTAATTATTTTTGAGAACGTTGTACAAATATGACAAACGAAGCACAAACTTTTAACGATATCGTGAACGCCCGTCGTTCCATCAGAATATACGATGAAAAAGCGCCTTTCGATCCGGAAGCAGTGACCAGAAGTCTGGACAGAGCCTTGTTGGCGCCCAACTCAAGCAACCTGCAGTTGTGGGAGTTTTACCGCGTGAAAACCAAAGCAAAGAAAGATGAACTCGCGCAGTACTGCCTCGGACAGAAAGCAGCCGTAACGGCGAATGAACTCATCGTTTTTGTTACCAGAAGAGACAAGTGGAAAGAGCACGCGAATTTTGTGCTGGCCGAAGCGATGAAAGATTTTCCCGACAAAATAGGGAAGAGGGAACAGCTGGTGATCGACTATTACAAAAAAATTATTCCGGCACTTTACTTCTCGGATCCTGCTGATTTAACGGGTGGTGTAAAAAAGCTGGCGGCTGCTGTCACGGGCGCATTCCGGCCTGTGCCACGTCAGGTGACGGCCACTGATGTCCGCATCGTGGTGCACAAAAGTGCGGCGCTGGCGGCACAAACTTTCATGCTCAGTATGGCTGCGGAAGGCTATGATACCTGTCCGATGGAAGGATTTGACAGTGCGCGTGTGAAGAAGTTCCTGCAACTGCCGGCTGCCGCCGAAATCTGCATGATTGTATCTGTGGGCAAGGCCAAACCGGAAGGCGTGTACGGCAAACGCGTGCGCCTGCCGAAGGAACAGGTCGTATTTGAAATTTAATCGTATTTACTTATAGTGGACGCCATCATCAAAGGACTCATCAGCGGAACCACCGTCAGCCTGCTGATAGGGCCGATTTTTATCGCGTTGGTGGATATCACCATCACCAAAGGATGGCGCTCCGGACTGGCCTATGTGTTCGGGATTATCTTCATCGATACGCTGCTGATTTACGCCTTGTACGAACTGCTCGGCGATATCGATTTTATGGCTTATCAGAAAGAAATAGGACTGGTGGGCGGCATAGTGTTGGTCTTGTTCGGTATACTCACCTTCACTTCTTCCGCCAATATTCAGCATACCAATGTGGAGAATATCAAAACGTATTTCGCCGCGTTTCTCAAAGGTATTACGATTAATATTCTCAATCCGTTTGTGATAGTATGGTGGATGGGAATTTATACCACGGTGGCTACTTTCAACTATTCGCCGCCGGAAATTTTCGCGTATTATTTCTCGCTGCTGCTGATGGTGTTTCTGTTTGATTTGCTCAAAATCAGGTTTGCCTATTACATTAAAAACCGATTGAAAACGGGTTTCCTTACCAATCTGAAAAAGGTGGCGGGTGTATGTCTGTTTATCTTCGGAGTCGCAATGCTCGTGCGCATCACGCAGCTTTAATCTTCTTCCGTCAGAATGCTTTTGTAGCTAACGTAATCATCCACGGTGTTGAATCGGAAATCGGGATATTCCGACATGAATTTTCTGTTTTTCAGTCCGCCTTGCAAAGGTCTTGCCGCGGGCGCCCCGATTTTATCGGTAGTCAGCGGAATGAGTTCGTAAGTGGCATCCGGAAAATATTTCAGGATATTCAATGCCAGCTGCACCCTGTTCATGTAGTCTGTGCCCGCGATATGATACACGCCGCTTTTCTGGTCATTCAGCAGCAAATACAGGCAACGCGCGATGTCGTAGGCATTGATGGGCGTAGCGTATTGATCTATCGGCAGTCGCAGGGTGAGTTTCTGCTGATTGAAAATCTGATCGAGGATGCGGGATACGAAATTTTTGCCGCGTTCTTCATCGCCGTATACATTAGTGATGCGCAGCACGAGATGGTCTTCGCTGGCCTGTAAAACCAATTGTTCCGCTTCCAGTTTGTGTTTGCCGTATATGGACAAAGGATTTACCGGCGCATTTTCTTCGTAAGGGCCGGATTCGCCGTCAAAGATATAATCGGTGGAAATGAATACGAGTCGCGCGTTCATCTCTGCCGCGAGCGCAATCATGTTTTGGGTGGAAACCACTGTCTTTTCATAGCTTTCCGCTTCGTTCTGCTCGCAATAATCAACGTGGGTGAGTGCGCCGCAATGCACAATCACCTCCGGTTTGAAAGCCGCCACATCGTAGTTGTTTTCATTATCCGGCTGCAACGTGTCGTAGAAGACCGTATCCTGTGCTTCATAGGAGAAATAGGTACCAATGGCATTCCAGCCTTTTTCCTTGAAATGTCGCAGGCAGTTGGAACCCACTAATCCGGATGCTCCGGTGATGAATATACGCATAGCTATTGTTGATTATCCTTGCAGTTCACGATATGTTTGTAGTCCTTGCGCCAGACATTCGATGGCCTTTTTGAGTTCGTCGCCGTTCAGGACGTAGGCGATGCGCACTTCATTTTTTCCCATGCCCTCGGTGGCGTAGAAGCCACTGGCCGGCGCCATCATCACGGTCGCGCCCTGATAGGTGAAATCGCTGAGCATCCACTGGCAGAAAGCATCTGTGTCGGCTACCGGCAATTGCACGATGCAATAAAACGCGCCGCCCGGTACATGGCATTTCACGCCTTCAATCTTGTTCAAACCTTCCACCAGGATATCGCGGCGTTTCTTGTATTCGCTGTTGCCTTTCGCGAAATAATCCCATTCCACATCAAACATGGCGATGGTGCCCAGCTGCTCTACCGTCGGCGGACTCAGCCTTTGCTGCGCGAACTTGAGCACGGTTTGCAGTACTTCCTTGTTTTTGGTCGCCACCATACCGATGCGGGCGCCGCAGGCGCTGAATCGCTTGGAAATGGAGTCAATCAGAATGGCGTTCTGCGCGATTTCCGGAAAACTGAAAATGGAAGTATAGGCGGTATCGTTGTCGTAAATAAAATCGCGGTACACCTCATCGCTGAGCAGGAAGAGGTCGTGTTTCAGCACGATGTCTTTCAGGCGGTGCAGTTCCTCATCGCTGTAGGCGTAGCCGGTAGGATTGTTTGGATTGCAAATCAGGATGGCCTTGGTTTTTTCGTTGATGACCTTTTCAAACTCGTCGATGGACGGCAGCTTGAAGCCGTTTTCGAAGGTCGTCGGAATCGGGCGCACGTTGATATTGCCGCTTTTGGAAAATCCGATATAATTTGCGTAAAGCGGTTCCGGAATGATGATTTCATCGCCAGAATCGAGGATGGAAAAGAGGGTGAACATCAGCGCCTCGGAGGCACCGGTAGTGATCAGGATATCTTCGGGCAGCAGACTGTCGAGCTGGTATCTGGACTGAAAGAAGTGCGCGTATTTTTTGCGCAATTCCTCGTAGCCGTCAGAAGGGCTGTATTCCAGCACCTTGCGGTCAATCCGGCGGATGGCTTCCCAGAATTGCGGAGGCGTCTCAATATCCGGCTGACCGATATTCAGATGGTAAATATGTACATTGTTTTTCTTAGCCCGCTCAGCGAAGGGAGCGAGTTTGCGAATCGGTGAAGCAGGCATCATTCTGCCTTTGTCGGATATTTTTGGCATACGTAATTCACAAAAATAAGAAATGCCGCGCAATTTTACATTGCGCGCCGGATTAATAAAATGAATAGTTTGAAAGTGGTGTAAGGGAAGGAGAGCGCCTCGCCCGTAGCAGGTGTCTAGCGCAGCGTCACCTGCTGTATTGCACCAGATAGAACATTGTCCCACTGCATCGGAAACGGAAGAAAACAAATTTTTAATGACGAGATTTATTTTTAAATTATGTCATGCGAAATCAAATTGTCAATAGGTGATAGCACCTTGTTGAGTGCGGCGGTATTTTTTTTATTCTAATTTTATGGAATTTTACCTGTTTATGTATCTCTATAGTAAACAGTACGAAAATGGCAGCAAGAGTCAGTTATGAATTAGATGTACATGAAGGTAAAGACGTCATTCTAATAAAATTTCCATATGACAAGGAATTGGTGGAACGGGTAAAAAAGCTGGTGGGTGTAAAATGGAGCCAAAGTAAAAAAGCCTGGTACGTGCTGGATACTTCCCAATATCGGAAAAAATTTGGGATAGAAGAAAAAGTGATTGGGAAAGAAGCTATTACAAGAATTCATGAAATAAACAAATCAAACTTTCAAAACTATGTAGATTTGCTATACTTAAAAGGATACAGTACCAATACAATAAGAACTTACACTGTAGAATTTTCTCAGTTATTGTATTTATTAAAAGAGAAAAACATCAATGAACTGACAACTGAACAGCTGAAAAGTTACCTGTTATATTGCCTTCAAACACTAAAATTAAGTGAAAATCAAGTACACAACAGAATAAATGCCATTAAATTTTATTTTGAAAAAGTATTAAAACGGCCCACCATCGTATTTGAAATTCCCAGACCTAAAAAACCTTTGCTTCTACCAAAAGTGATACACATTGAAGACGTGGCCAAGATGATAAAGCAAACACAAAATATAAAACATAAGACTATGCTCATGTTGGTGTATGGAATGGGATTACGCGTTAGTGAGATTGTAAAGCTGGAGATTACTGACATTGACAGTAAAAATATGCAGGTACATATAAGAGGAGCAAAAGGGAAAAAAGACAGATATGCAAATTTACCTGAAACTGTATTGCCATTTCTAAGAAACTATTACAAAGCATACAAGCCCAAAAAATATTTATTTGAAGGACAATATGGCGAACAATACAGCCGCAGAAGTGCGCAGCAAGTTTTTAAACAAAGTTTGGAAAGAGCGAATATTAATAAAAATATTGGCATCCATGGATTACGACATAGCTTTGCTACACACTTACTGGAACAGGGAACAGATATTAGCTACATACAAAAGCTATTAGGACATAACAATATTAAAACGACACTGATATATGCACACGTTGGCAAAAAAGATGTGAAAGCAATTAAAAGTCCGATAGACCAAATAAAATGGTAAAAACATGCGCAAAACGGGTACACATTACATAGAAATGTACTCAAAATGCGCATTGCGCAAAATGAGTACACATTTACTTCATTTTATTGAATATCAACGATTTTTATTTTTTTAAAAATATTTGTAATAATGCAACAATTGCGTATATTTGAGAGTTATCAGCAACCCTAACAGACCGACCGTGCCAACATCAACTGACGGACAAAAAAACAGAAAAAAAGCCAACGCTATTGCACCACATTTAATTTTGCCCAACCGCACCCAAGCCCACCCACCACCCTACATTCAGACTTAAAAAGAAATCAATAAAAATCTTCTCAAAATGAATCAGCCTCTGTTTTTTTTGAAAATTTATTTTAATCAAATGATTAAAATATTTGGATAAATCAAAAAATAGTTCCTATATTTGACCCCGAAACGAATTTTAATGCAAAATGGAAAAAATAAAGAAGCAAAAATAGTAGATACCACAACGGAAGAAAAGATAACGGAAGCTGCCAGAGTGGTGTTTTTAAAAAAGGGATATGCTGCCACACGGACAAGGGAAATTGCAGAAGAAGCGCGTATCAACCTTGCTTTGCTCAATTATTATTTCCGTAGTAAAGAAAAATTATTTGGTATCATAATGCTTGAAACAGTTACTGGATTTATACAAGCTATGACAACCATTTTGAAC
>JADLAH010000347.1 GCA_020848315.1 Chitinophagales bacterium
CAGGTGGTGGAACTGAGCAATGATACTGCTACCGAATTTTCTGCTCCTGTGCAACTGCTCGCAGGAAAGGTGGCCATCGTTACCGGTGGGGCGCGTGGTATCGGCGCGGCCGCAGCGCGTGTATTGCAGCGCGAAGGTGCCAAGGTAATCATTGTAGATGTACCGCAAGCCAGCGAAGATGCGCAGTTTCTGGCCAATGAACTGGGCGGCGACAGCGTACTGCTGGATATCACGAAACCTGGTGCCGCCAAAGAATTACAGCAATACGTGCTCGAACATTATGAGAAACTCGATATTCTGGTCAATAATGCCGGTATCACCAGAGATAAGACCATCGCTAAAATGAGCATCGACCAATGGCGTGCGGTGATTAATGTGAACCTGAAAGCGCTGGTTACGCTCACGGAGACTTTTGCTGAGAACGGATTTGCACCTTATGCAAAAGTGGTAAGTCTTTCTTCCATCTCAGGCATAGCGGGCAATGTCGGTCAGACCAACTACTCACTGACGAAAGCGGGTGTGATTGGTTTTACACAGGCTTTTTCAGCTACAAGGGAAGGGCTTTTTGCAAACGCCGTTGCGCCGGGTTTTATAGAAACCAAGATGACGGAAAATCTGCCGTTTTTTGTGAAAGAAGGTGGTCGCCGTTTGTCGACGCTGAAGCAGGGCGGTATTCCGGAAGATATTGCGGAATTAATAGGATTTCTTGCGTCTCCACTTTCCGATGGTATCAACGGCCAGTGTATTCGCGCCTGTGGCGGAAGTATGATTGGCGCGTAGCGCAATCCCGTAATATTTATTTAAGGAATGTTTTTTATTTACTTCCCTTTTTCGTAATATTACGCCTTAAAACAAATAACACACACGCTCCCTTCACAAATCATCAGTCAGGGTGGGTATAATCTAAGAAAGTATGAAGAAGTTAGTAGTTTCAGGTTTGTTGGCGCTTATTTCCTTTGCAACATTTGCACAGGAAGCCGAGCCATTGGCAGCCACATCCACAGAAAAAGAGCCGCTCAAGCTCCGTATTCGTAAAAATGTACTCCGTCCTTTAGGTAAGGACTGGTATATCACTGTCAGTGGTGGTTACGGTATTCCGTTTATTTCCACCAATAAACGTTCGCCTCTGAAAGAAATCGGCGACAAAGATTGGTATCAGCGAAAAGATGACCTGAGCGTAAAACCTTTATTCGGTACCAACGGTGGCGGTTTCGCATTTAACTTCGGTTGGGGACACATGTTCAACAAGAATATCGGTATCGATGTACAGCATACCATCGCATGGCACCCGGAACAACTGGCTGCACGTATTGACCTGGAAACCTATTACGCGACACAAAGAACAGGAACTTTCGGTATTTATATTTCCCCGCATTTGATTATGCGCTGGACCAATGAAAAACGTTTCGGTATCACCGGGAAAGCAGGTCTGGTATTGCCGATATTCGGTAATACCGTAAGCCGTGCATACATCAACGATAAACAAGGTCGTATCATTGAAACACTTGCCGGTTATCCGATTATTCCATTGAATATTCCGGGCCTGTTCGGACTGGAAATCGACCTGGCCGCTAAAGCTAAAACTTCTTATCATCCAACGGTGGGCGTAAGTGCGTCCATCGGTTTTGACGTGAAACTCAGTAAACGTGTAACTTTATTCTCTGAAATCCGTGTACAGGCTTACACTATCAAGTTGAAAGAAATCATCTTTACAGAATTTAAACAAAGTTCTTATATCAATGCATTGGGTATCAAAATCCCTGCTCCGGATGGTTTGCTGGTTATTCCTTCCAATGTAGCGAATGCCAGTGAAGCACCAGAATTCCTGAAACACTATGTATACAAAGATGAAATTACGGAAGAGTCCAATACCGCACGTTACGGATTCAAAGAAATTATCAACTTAGATCCGAATATTCCGGAAGTAGATATCAATAAACCAATGGAAGAACCGGGGCAAAAATTCAATGCATCTACATTGTATTTCAATGCAGGTCTGCGTATTGACTTTGATTTGTGGGATAAGAAAAGAGAAGACAAACGAACTGCACAAATCCAGAAGAAATCATCCAAAGAGAAAAAAACTAAAGCCCCTAAAGAGTCTAAATCCAAGAAAGCACCGAAAACGATGCTGGATGATCCGGATGTAGATATTCAAGTACAGTAATCGCTCTGGTATAGCATAAAAAAAGAGGAAGCTTAGCTTCCTCTTTTTTTGTAGTAGGTATTAAGATAACATCGCGGAGATAATTAGCGAATTCTACTATTCTATAATTACTCCATTCTACTATTGTTATTTAAATCTCAAATGGAAAAGTTGTGTCATGTCGAACAACTGGTTGAAGCGGAAAGCAACACGAGTGAAGATGGTATATTTGCCGGCAGGCATATTCTCAAAGAATTTTACAGTGCGCACAAGATCAATATGATTGCTCCACGATAAAATGACTTCCGGTTTCAGGATGCCCCATTCCAGATGAGCCTCTTTCATGCCGGCGGCTTTTATGCGCATGTCCACAAAGAATTTTCCGAAATGAGAAATCACGTCAAACATGATTTCCGCGCCGGGTAGTCGTTCCGCAATTGTTGTAAGGAATAACTGTACATCTTCTTCTTTGAAATAAGGTAGTA
>JADLAH010000348.1 GCA_020848315.1 Chitinophagales bacterium
AGAAAAGGCAAACTGACCGCCCGCGAGCGACTCGATTTGCTGCTGGATGCCGGTAGTTTTGAAGAACTCGGTATGCTGGTGACACACCGTGCCACCGATTTCGGCATCGACAAGGAAAAATATCTGGGAGATGGCGTGGTCACCGGTTTCGGTACCATCAACGGTCGCCTGGTCTATGTTTTTTCGCAGGATTTCACCGTATTCGGTGGGTCATTGTCCGAAACGCACGCCGAAAAGATTTGTAAAATTATGGATCTGGCCGCCAAAACAGGCGCGCCTGTCATTGGTCTGAATGACTCCGGCGGTGCGCGTATCCAGGAAGGGGTGGTATCTTTGGGCGGTTATGCCGATATTTTCCACCGCAATGTGCAGTTTTCCGGTGTCGTGCCACAAATTTCCGCTATCATGGGACCTTGTGCCGGCGGTGCCGTTTACTCTCCAGCCATGACAGATTTTACGCTGATGGTGGAAAATACCTCTTATATGTTTGTGACCGGTCCGAATGTGGTGAAAACGGTGACACACGAAGAGGTGACATCCGAAGAACTGGGCGGCGCGATGACACATGCCACCAAAAGCGGCGTAACACATTTTACCGCTAAAAATGAGGTCGAATGTATCCGTCAGATCAAGCAATTGCTGAGTTATCTGCCGCAAAACTGCGAAGAAAGCGCGCCCAACTATCCGTATCAGACACAAGGCACCGAAGAACGCCCTGCACTGGCTAATATTCTGCCGTCGAATCCGAATCAGCCTTACGATATGCGCGACGTGATTGCCACTACCGTAGATGAGGATTCCTTCTTCGAAGTACACAAGGATTTCGCGGAAAATATCGTGGTAGGTTTTGCCCGCATCGCCGGCAGAAGTATCGGTATTGTTGCCAATCAGCCGGCCTATCTCGCGGGTGTTTTAGATATTAATTCCTCCAGAAAAGGAGCGCGGTTCACCCGTTTCTGCGATGCCTTCAATATACCATTGTTAGTGTTTGTGGATGTACCGGGATTCCTGCCGGGCACCGATCAGGAATGGCACGGCATCATCACCAATGGCGCCAAATTATTGTATGCGCTGAGTGAAGCGACCGTGCCGAAGGTGACTGTCATTACCAGAAAAGCGTATGGCGGGGCGTATGATGTGATGAACTCCAAACATATCGGCGCGGATATGAACTTTGCATGGCCGACAGCGGAAATCGCGGTAATGGGACCCAAAGGCGCTGCGGAAATCATTTTCAAAAATGAGATTAAGGCGGCGGAAAATCCGGAGCAAAAACTGCAGGAAAAAGTGGATGAATACACTGCCACCTTTGCCAATCCGTATAAGGCGGCCGCAAGAGGGTTTATCGATGAAGTGATTAAGCCGGAGTTGACTCGTATCAAGCTGATCAAGTCGTTTCAGATGCTGGAAAATAAATCTGTGCAGGCACCGAAGAAAAAACACGGAAATATTCCTTTGTAATCAATAAAAGCGGGCATGCCAAAGCATGCCCGCACAACAAATATCCGACGACTATAAACGATTAGTTTTTCTGTTTGGCAATGAAATTGCAGCCAATGCTGAAAATAAAATTGCGGTATTTGTAAGACGGCGTTGGATCCGGTTTGACATTATAGCGGATGTTGTTCGTTACATCAAAATGCCATCTTAAATCGGTGTAGATGGAAATCTTATCCGTCAATTCCCGCTCAAAGCCCATTCCGAACGGGATGATTACATCCAGTTTATTGTACGCGATATTATCATCTTTCACATTGGTGTCGAACGGGAATTTTTCCTTTTCCTTTCCTCCGGCAGACAGTTTGAGCACTTGCTTGTTGGTGAGCGCATATCCGACGCCCGCACCGGTATACAGTGTCAAATAGGTTTTGTCTCCAATCGGCATGATGCCTTTCAGTAAAACAGGAAATTCAATGTAATTTCTTCTTCTGAAAATTTTGTCAACGCCACTCATGCCGTAGTTCTCCAGTGCAAATCCTTTTTGAATGAAGTGGATTTCGGGTTGTATCGCGAAGTATTTCGATACTTTTATTTCCATCGGAATGGCCACATCATAGGCTAACATGCTTTTGTTGCGGTCGGAATAGTATTTATCCTTAATTTTTGCCACACTCAGTCCGGCACCGACGCCGATTTTAAATCCCACACCGGCCTGCGTGGTGATGGCCACAGCAGCTAAAACAAAAAATAGGGTTAATTTTTTCATTTTTTATTTCAAAATAACAGCTATTTGCTGACCTGCGAAATACAATAAATCCCTTATTTTTATATCCGTGCCAATACGTAGTAAGATGCAGTCACCTCATATACATATCCTATCATCAGCCTCCGGAAGTAAGCTGGAATTGCAGTTCCGACTGCCCGCAGGCACTCCGAAGGCGGTCGTGCAAATCAATACCGGTACCTGCATTCCACAGAAGATTTACTGGAAGTTTGCGGACTATCTGTCGCGGCACGGCTATATTTCCGTCACCTATGATATGACGGACGCGGATAATTTTTCCTCTTCCGTCTCTTATGCCGACTGGATCAAAGATATGGACAGTGTCATGCAATACCTGAAGCAAAGCTATCCCGATCTTCCGCTGATAGTGGTGGGACACAGTTCCGGCGGGGAATTTGTCGGCACGCTGCCATCTTATCACTTGGCCGATAAAATCATCATGGTGGCCAGTTCCAACGGCTACTGGAAAAAGATGGATTGGAGTGTCCGTTATTTTATGTGGTTATTCTGGAAACTGCTGGTGCCGTATTCTATCCGGAAATATGGCTATATGAATAACAAAATGCTTGGAGTGTCGGGCGGATTTCCCAAAAATATTATCCTCGAACTCCGCGATTTTTGCATGCGGCCGGATTGCTTTTTGCCATTTCTGCGCGAACGTGGTATACCGGTGCAGTATGATAAAGTCAAAGTGCCGGTGATTGCCTATCATCTCGGCGACGACAAGATTGCCAACGCTGCTGCGTGTCGTTATGTACTAGATTTACATATCAATGCGCCCCGACAGTTTATTTCCCTCCGGGCCCGGGATTATGACATGAAATCATTTGGTCACCGCGGATTCTTCGCCGCCAAAGCGGAAAAACTGCTTTGGCCGGAAGTACTGAAAGTACTGGAGCCTGTTGTTCCGCCTTTATGAAAAAATCAGGGCGTATGGAAATGCAGCATCGTGGACAAGGGATAATGATCTGATAAGTCGTTGAAGGACGCTTTGCAGAAACAATCTTTCTGAATCGGCGTGTCAATTTTTACCGGCAGGAGCGTGGCCTTATTTTCAGGGGTCTTCCGCAGCAGAATATAGTCCAGCGTTTCCTGTATTTTTTCAAAATATTTAGCGGCCAACTGATTGTTGATGCCATCCCAGCTGTGTGTGCTGCCGGTGTATCGGATATCGTCCACATCCAGGATTTGTGTCAGCGCGCTGTAAGCGGATGTGTCGTAAAAGTCTACATTCAGATCGCCGATAATGACCTGCGGAATGCTGTCGCGGTAGTAGACATCCGCCAATTGCGTTTTCAATTGCTGCAATTGCTTTTCTCTTATATGTCGGAATTTACCCAGACTTTGGGTGTGTGTCGCAATCAGCTGCAGCGTGTTTTTGCCAGTGTGCAGTTCCGCGAATACGGCTCCTTTTTTAGAAAAAATATCCGTGCCCTTGCGGTGTTTGTACAAAATAAAATCCTGTTTCAAAATGGGATATTTACTCAGTATCCATACGCCGCTATTCGATTTTATCCATCCTTTTTTTGTGGGCGTCGTCTGATACGGGAAGTCGCTCTGCAGGTGTTCCAGCAGTTGCTGGTTGATGTCCTTCATAAACGCTTCCTGCAGTACGATGACATCTGCCTGTTGCGCTTTCAGGTAAGCCGCGATATGGCCGGCCCTTTCCTGCTGACAGGATTTGAATACGACCGGCGGCACCATAAAGATGTTCCAGGAAACAATTTTCAGGCTGTCTGCGGCCTGCAGAGATAGTGCTCCTGAAAGGAGCATCATACTTATAATACGTCGCCAAAGCATCGTTTAAATATACGATATCCATCTGCAAATACCCAATAAAAGGTACATTCTGCGGCATGTAAATAGTGTATACATGTTCATTAATGTAATTTAACGTGAACATTTTCATTTATAAATTGTAGTTTTGTGATGTAATATTTTTTACGGATTATTGACTAACCGACATACAATCACAAATTTTTTATGAAATATTCAATTGACAAAAAAGCAGAAAACTTCTTATTTCAGTATCTGAACAACGCGTCTCCGACAGGATTTGAAGCGGAGGGACAAAAAATCTGGTTAGAGTACATCAAACCTTTCATCGACGAATATCATGTAGACCACTATGGCACTGTGTACGGTGTTATCAATCCGGAAGCGGAATTCAAAGTGGTGATAGAAGCACACGCGGATGAAATCTCCTGGTTTGTTAGCTATATCGGCGAAGACGGACTGATTCAGGTCATCCGCAATGGTGGCAGTGACCATATGATTGCACCTTCTAAACGGGTGAACATTCACACTAAAAAAGGCATCGTAAAAGGTATCTTCGGATGGCCCGCGATTCACCTCAGAGATGCCGGTAAAGACACGGCGCCAACCGTGAAAAATATCACGATAGATGTAGGTGCAAAAGATAAAGCAGAAGTAGAAAAAATGGGCATTCATGTTGGTTGTGTGATTACATACGAAGACGAACTGATGATCCTCAATAAGAAATTCTATACAGGTCGTGCGCTCGATAACAGAATGGGTGGTTTTATGATTGCGGAAGTGGCTCGTCTGGTGAAGGAATCCAAAACAAAACTGCCATTCGGACTCTACATCTGTAATTCCGTACAGGAAGAAGTCGGACTGAGAGGTGCTGAGATGATAGTTCGTAAAATCAATCCGAACATCGCGATTGTAACGGATGTATGTCACGATACCACCACGCCGATGATCGACAAAAAACAGCATGGTGATTTCAAATGCGGCAGAGGTCCGGTAATTACATATGCACCTGCAGTTCACAGCATAATCCGCGAGTTAATCCTGGATACAGCGGAAAAAGAAAAAATTGCCATACAGCGCGATGCTGCCAGCCGCGTTACCGGCACCGATACAGATGCATTTGCCTACAATGGCGGCGGTGTGCCGAGTGCCCTGATTTCATTGCCGTTGAAATATATGCACACTACCGTGGAAACAGTGGCGAAATCAGATGTGGAAGATGTGATTAAACTCATCTTTGAAACACTGAAAAAGATATCACCGAAAATGAAATTGAAATATCTTCACTGATTCAGCGGAACATATAGTAAAGTCGGGTGCATACCCGACTTTTTCTTTTTAACTTCGGTTTGTGAAACTCATCCGCCTGCTGATTGAAACCAACCTGTTTATTGCCCTCGCGGCAGTATTGTTTATGTGGTCGGGCGCATGCTGGCTCAATATTCCATTGGAGAAACTGGTATTTTTGTCGCTGCAGGTTTTTTCCTCCACGTGGTTTGTCTATCAGATCAGTCGCTGGGTATATTTCCAAAAAGGGATTTATACAAACAGCGAGGAATGGGTATTGCTCTGGTTTCAGCAACATCCTAAGTTCAATCGGTTTACGATTTACTTGTCCGCGTTATTGACGATTATACTGACGTTTTTCCTGCAATGGACTACCATGGTTGTGCTGTTGTTTATCGGAATTATTTCGGTGTTCTATACCGTTCCTATACTGAAACCATTCGGTATTCCAACCCGAGTGCGCGATTTTCCTTATGTCAAAATTTTTCTCATCGCATTGGTGTGGAGCGTTACCGCCGTCATATTGCCGGCTACGGAAGCGCATTTTCCGTTTGACACGAGAAGAGATATCTGGTTGCTGTTGGGCGCCCAGTTTTTATTTATATTTTTTATCACATTGCCTTTTGATATCAACGATGAACCCCACGACAAAATAGCGGGCACCCGCACTATACCGGTGGTGCTGGGCATACGCGGTGCCAAAATCCTGACCATCATTATTGGCTTTATCTATGCTTTGATGGTATTGTATTTGTTTATGCTGGAAAACTGGATACATCTTCCGTCGCTTCATCTGCAGGAATCAACTATCATCGGTCTTTGGCTCCTCATTTTGTTCCTCCAAATCTATACGTGGTTTCGTTCCGATACTGTTCCCAAATGGCAAATTAAACTTGTTTATGATGGTAGTATGATCATTTATTTTTTGTTAATGTGGCTCACGAAACTTAGGTAGAGTTAGGTAATTTTATTAGGTATTTATCTTTATTTAGACTAAATACAAATAATATGCGGTAAAATTGCGCATTATTAAGACAAAATCTAAATAAAAATGCGTAAAAAAACTACCCTTATGAATTTGCTGCTGGCCATTGCTATGCCTGCAGCAGTACAAGCACACGAACCAGCTAACACCATCGAAAAAGACAAAGCTACCCTACAGCAATTGTGTGGATGCTTTGAGGTAACTTTTAAGTACAAAGAAACT
>JADLAH010000349.1 GCA_020848315.1 Chitinophagales bacterium
CCTTTGGAATGCGATTTGAATTCCGGTGCGTACATACTTTCTATCTGCGTGATGCCATTGGAAAAATTGCCGGCAATAGTGGCTCTCATTGCATATTCAAACACATAAACGCCTTTCTGCATCCAGTCGATGAAAAAGTGGGTAGCTACGTCTTTGGTGCTTTCATAGTAGCCGAGTCCATCCTGATATTTGTATTGCGACAACACATTTATCGGTTCAAATCCTGCGGCGCGCAAGTCCTTGAGATGCACATACTCGAGATTGCGGTCGGTGCGCAGTTCAATACGTACTTTCACCACATCGCCCACCTGCAATGGTGTCTGTTCCGTAATGTTGAGCAGTTTTTTGCCTTCCGCTGTATTGACTTCCTTAAACAATTGCTTATTCAGCTGTAAAGAAGTGGTCGCGCCCGTTATCTTGTCCAGATCCTCAAAATACTGCCAGTACACCGCACCGTAAGCGGGTCCCTTATCCGATTTTTTCAATTCGATATTAGCCATTTCAGGCTTTATTTCTGCGGCATTCCAGTTGACCTTATAATATCCGGTTCCTGCTTCAACAATGGCATTTTGTTTCACCGGGTCGATTACTTTTTTGTTCATGCGCACTTCCACCAGTTTGTCGGAAGCTGTCCAATCTTTGCCTTGCAACAGCAATGCATAGCATGCTTCTGCGGTCGCCTTAGTGGATTTCCAGGAGGTGGTTTGTTTTTGTTTGAGCAACCAGACTTTCAGTTCATCCACCGCTTTTTCATCGCCGGCCACTTCATGGAAGGCTTCTATCAGCAGTGCTTGCGTTTCCACCGGTGCCTGATACCAGTACCAACCGCCTTTTTCATTGGCTTTCCAGTACATGCCCATTTCTTCGGTCACAATAGCGTTTTGTTTCAGCGCGGTCATAATCTCTTTAGCCGTAGATTTTTCTTTATTGCGGTGCAGTGTCAGTGCCATCATTCCCTGTCCGTACAATCCTTGTTCCGGCCAATATCGCTTTTCCTGTGAAAGGAAATAATGATAGGCCTCCTGATTCTTCTTGTCGATGGCATAATCGAAGAACGAACGGGCATACAACGCATGTATGACATTATAGCTGAGGTGGTTGTTTTTCTGATAAGCCGTGTCGTATTTTTTAATGGCTTCCAGATCTTCGCGCAGTCTGTCGTCGAGATAGGAAACGGCTTTGCGCAACATCTCCTCCATATTCGCGCTGCGATTTTCACCGAGTGTTTTCAGGTGTGCGAGATGACCAAAGCCCGCGACGATATGCTGTGTGATATAGCGATTGTCGGGCATACCCGGGAACCAGGTGAAGCCTCCGTTCGGAGTTTGCATCTTCAACAATTTATCGAATGCTTTATCCTGTTCGTTGGCCATCCTGGATAAATCAAACAGCAAGCCGATGCGTTTCTTTTGTTCCGTTTCGTCCTGCGCGTCGCGCACCCACGGCGTCTCTTCCAGCAGCACCGCTTTGAGTTCCGGATTTTTCTCTAAATTGGAAATCAGGGCTTCTGAGCCGGCCATTTTCCATTTTTCAAATACGGATTTAAACTTCGGCTGTGCATTGGCGATATGGGTGGCGAGCGTGTTGGCGTAATATCTGCTGAAGATCTGCTCCGCGCATTCGTACGGATATTCCATCATGTAGGGCAATGCCTGCACAGCATACCACACTGGCTGCGAAGACATCTCGAGGGTGAGCTGATAATGCTGTAACGTCGTGGATGTATTTTTCAGCAACTTGTTAAACGTGTAGCTTTTCTTGCTGTTTCCGCGCACCCACAAAGGCAGGGATTCCGTGACCAGCATGCGATTAGGCAGCACCATCAGTGTGGCCTGTTCGCCATCGGTGAAATTGTCTGCCTGTGCCAGCACTTTGTAAGTGACGGCAGTTATTCCTGCGGGAATGCGCAGGTTCCAGCTGAGCGCGGTGTTCAATCCTTTGCCGACTTCGAACGTTTGCTGAACACTTTTGCCGCGCACGCCTGTTTCCTGTTGCAATAATTCCGCCGTAATCTCTTTCATGGTGACAGCATCATACAGTACGAGCGTGGCGGTACCTTTCAAATCTTTGTCGGAGAGATTGGTGATTTTGGTGCTGAAAGAAAACTGATCCCCTTCGCGCAGAAAACGCGGTGCATTGGGTGTTACCATCAGTTCCTTCTGGGTCACCGCTGATTTGGTGAAATACTGATATTTCAGTTCCTTAGTATGCGCAAATCCGAGGAAATTCCATTTCGTCAGCGCTTCCGGCATCTGAAAGCTAAGGATAATATTTCCTTCTTCATCGGTATTTATTTGCGGAATAAAGAAGGCGGTTTCATTGAAATTGGTGCGCGGCACAACGGCATTCACGGATTCCGCAGAAACGGATGCTTGCTCCTTTATATTCATCGCGACCGATTTCTTATCCGTATCCGCTTTTTTCGCGGACAGGGCTTTCATCTCTACGACCATTTCCATTTTTGCAGCCATTCCGGCAGCTTCTTCCTGCACGGCATCTGCTGCCATCAACGGTTGTGGTGGCGCAGCTGATTCAAACATCAGACTCTTCGTTTTATATCGGTATCTGTTGTATCCGAACTGCAAGCCAAACAGGTTCAGCGCGTCGTATGCCTGACTTACATAATTTTTATAGGGATTCCAATTTTTGGAAGGATAGAGACTGCTGCTGGCGGTGCCGAATGCATCGCTGCTGTAAATCCCCAGATATCCGTTGAAATAAGGCTGCGACAAAGAAAAACTGTAACCGTGCGGCAGGAAGGCATCCAGTGATGCGTCATACATCGTGGCCAACAATTCAGCGCTCACCTTTTCTTTGTCCTTACCGGATATTTTGAGTTTCCATTCTTCCTTTTGTCCCGGCAGGAGTTTGTCGCGGAAAGTTATCCATTCAATTTTCAGACTTTTGTCTTCGTATGGCACATGGATAAATCGGCTGCCGGTGTAGCTTCTGTTTTTTACTACTGCCACATAGCTGATCTCTAGTCCGCCGAGATAGTCTTCCGACACCGGCAAACGGAATGATTTTATTTCATTCTGCAAACGAACGAACTGCTTGTCTATCAGTTTTCCTTTGTATGCAATCTCTATCAGCACCCGAACATCCTGCAACGATGACGCGATACTGTATTCGAGTGTTTCGCCGGGCTTCACCGTTGATTTATTCGTTGAAAAATCAACAAATACAGGCGTTACAGGCTTTTGCTCTTCTTCTGACAAAGCGATGAAGTTTTTGGAAATATTTATTTCATTCCCGTTTTTATCCTTGCAGAAAAATTCGATCAGATAGGCTCCGCCTGCCAGTTCGCCTGCAGGAAGAACGACTTGCTGCTGGTCTATGGTGTTAAACGCATATGTTTTAACAAGGCTGCCTTTCGTCCAGTTGCTCATCAAATCTTCCTTGTCATGCACATCATATGGAAACCATTTTTCGTGCTCCTCTTTTGTCATCACAAACTGATCCGGCTCATTCCAGTCTCTTTTCTTTTTAGGATAATCCGGCGTTTTCAAACGGAATATCTTTATAGTAACGGCTGTCGGTTCGGGCTGTCCGTTCAGGTTATTGGTACTCACCCGAATGGTGTTTTCCTTGGTGTTTTTAATCGCTTCCGCCACGGAGACTTCCGCATCTATAGCCAGATAACCCACTCTGACGGTGGTGTTCGCGCTGTGTGTCTCACCATTGATATCCACGACATCGGCAGTTATTTCGTAATTGAAATAAGGCTTCATTGTTTGGTCAATAGTAAGATCCGGCATCGCCTGAAAACGGATATCAAATTTGCCTTCGCTATCCGTGACCGCATTACCTGTGGCAATTATCTTTTCTGAGGACTGCGGAAACCAGGGCTTACGCCATCCCCACCAGCACCATACCGGAAACTGCGCCACACGACGAACAGTGTATTTCACTTCCGCGCCATCGATATTGGCACCGGCATAGGAAACAGCTTTTCCGGTCACCACCACCGTATCATTCAGGTTATACGCTTTTTCTACCGGCAGGAACGTAGCCTCAAACTTCGGCCGCTTGTATTCCTCCACCTGCACAGCTTCCGAGCCAAATGGAGTGGAGAGCGTCATACGTCCCATTAATCCGGTTACAGGCGCGGTAAATACGCCTGTGAAGGAACCATATTCATTCGTCGTAAATTCCTGCTGTGCGACATCCTGATAATTCACATCTTTTAGCGTGACCGTTACCTTGTGGTTGGTCAGCAATACATAGCTGTTGCCCGGCAAAGTATCTACGCCCGATGTTTGTTGCAAGGCGATACCCTTAACAAAAATCTGTTGACCGGGTCTGTAAATACTGCGATCCGTGAAGAGATGCACCTGCTGATTGGTCTGCGGTGTTTCCTTGCGCGGATAGTAATAATGATACTGCGAACGCGTCACCGGATAGAAATCACTCTTGTGCGTGATATCGAAGAAGAAATATTCATTGTAATATTTTTCCTTTTCCTTCTTGGTGAAAACTTTTGTCACACGGCCATTCGCATCAGACACTGCCGTACCGATTTCTGTGCGGATGTATTTTCTGGATTTGTAATCGTACTCATTTTTATAAAACTGGACTTTCGCTTTTTCCAGCGGCTGCCCTGAATTCCTGTCGAGCACATAGATTTCTACGGTATCTTTATTGGCATTTTCATTGGATACATAACTGATATTTGTAGTAAACAAGGTGACCACCGACACGGCCTCATTGCCATTTTCAATAGAAAAACCGGGATGTGTGGACGCCATCAACACATAAAATCCGGGATTGAGTCCGTCTATTTTAATTTCTGTGTTGTGATCCTGATAATCTCCCGAAGCCGGCAGTGACTGACTCCATTTTTTCACGGGTGAAATCGCATTCAGACGGCGGATTACATCCTTATCTGTTTCCTTTGCCTTCAGGTCAAAGATGGCATCCTTGTCTTTGTATTTCAACGGAACCACCTTGAGATAAATCTTCCCGATATTTTTATAGCTGA
>JADLAH010000350.1 GCA_020848315.1 Chitinophagales bacterium
CCACCCTCGCAATTTTAGTAATGATGACTATCAGCAGCGCATTCGCACAAAGCAAAAAAATCGACAAAAGCATCGTAGGCACCTGGATGCACCAGGATATGATAGCCAGCAGCGGCTACGGCGACTACGCGTCTTACACCTCCGTGACGTACTATCAGTTGAATGCAGACGGCACCGTTTGTGTAACAGATGGCGGCTCCGTGAGCAGCGGCAACGACTGGAGTTACAACAACGGCGGCGGCAACGCGCAATGCGGCAAATGGTATGTACAAAACGGCTACCTGTACCTTGAACAAAACGGACAGTTATACGGCTACATCAAATATACCCTGCACAATGGCCAGCTGGTACTCGGACAAAGCGGCAATTACACCTTCCTGAGCCGTGCTTATTAAGCCAATTTTCAATCATTCATCACCATAAATTTATTATCATGAAAAACACATCAAAATTACTGGCAAAGTTGTCATTCGCAGTACTGGCACTTGCCTTCCTGCTCACCGGATGCAAGAAAGAAGAAAAAATTGCACCAACGGATCAGCAGATCCTGGAAAACAAAATCCAGGATATTATTCCCCAGAAATACCTGGACACCCTGAAAATACTCGGGTTGACCATTCACAGCAGCACCACGCCGCCGAATGTGGAGGGTGTCTATGACATCTCTCCGACCAAACTCAGAAGTACCAACCGACCGCAGGACATCGTCGGAAGTACAGGGTTCAATTCCAAAATGAAACTATTCGAACAAAGTCCCGATGATTTCAGTATCCGCCTGTTGGGCAAAATGTTTCTGAGTGAAAACGATACGAGTATTGCTACCGCTATTTCCGGCAGCGGAAATAACTTCACAGTCTATGGAAAAGTGAAATCTGTATTTGGCGAAAATTCGGCCATCATTGCCATCATATTATCTGCCACCAAAGATGGAGATGCGCTGCGAAATGTGGAATTCGGCATCATCAATATTGACAACAGCAATGGTGGAAATGTCTTTATTGAAGAAGGACAGGGACGCGTCTGGTTTGACAGCGATTTCATTTCCAATACGACAAACGTATTCAGAATGTCCGACAGAAATATGACAGAAAATCAACCTGCACAACCGGGAAATACGATCATTTCGGGTGTTTTGAAATGAAGTTGGTTTGTTGATGAGATGCCGCCTTCGGGCGGCATTTTTTGTAACAAAAAAGGATATGGTGGTTTTCCCTGAGTTTTTACATCGGTGGTTTCTGCTGAAGATAAAGCAACTCCATAATCGGAACTTTACACTATCAAATAAAACAAACCAATTCACTCACAAAAAAATCTAACACCATGAAAACAATCAACATCCAGAGAACAGTATGCAGCATCGCGGTATTTGTGTTTATGCTATTTACCCAATCCTGCAAAAAAGACAATGTAGGACCAAACGGCAGCAACGGCGGTTTTGATGAGCGCGTTATCGGCAGCTGGCAACATCAGGAAATTCTGGGAGAACGCGAATTCACCCAGACATTTGTGGACGAAATTACATTCAGAGCAGATGGCACCGGCTTTGAAGAAACTTTCGATATCGGAAGTGCAGGCCAAAGCCCTCGTCAGCGTGTCAACTTTACGTGGTCCAGAAAACCAAACAATGTGTTGTCCATCCGCTTTGATGCGAACAACGTTTTTGATATCCGATTTACCATTACGGACAGCGGCGAAGGAATGGCTATGACATCACCGAACGGAACTCGTAAAGTATTTACCAGAATGAATTAACAGGGTAGTTTTTTAGTTGTTTACGCGAGAATTCCGGCTTTTAGAGGCCGGAATTCTTATTTTCAGGAAACGGGCAGTTCGATGTTTACGGAAGTGCCTTTGCCGATAGCGGAATCGATATCCATCCTGCCGCCCAACAAGGCAATCCGCTGCTGCATGCTGTGCAGACCGATGCCGTCTTTCTGTCGTATGATATTCACATCAAATCCTTTTCCATCATCTTCCACCGTGATGGAGAGCTGATTGTCGTGGCGGGAGATTTGCACCAGCACGTCTCCTGCTTCCGCGTATTTCACGATATTGTTCAGCAGCTCCTGAATAATGCGGTAAACCAGCAGTTCAAAACGCTGCGGCAGGCGCTCTTCCAGTCCGTAGTGCTGAAAGTCGATTTCCATCCGGCTACTGCTTTCCATCGCGTGACAGAACTGTGCCGTGGCTTCCGTCAGTCCCAGTCGCTCCAGCGCGGAAGGCATCAGCGCATGTGAAATCTTGCGGATATCCTGTGAGGCGGTGTTCAGTAATTCCAGGGCATTATCAAAATCTTCTTCCTGCTGCTGACCGGCAGCTGTTTGTCTGATTTTTGCAAATCGGAGTTTCACCATGCTCATCAGTCCGCCAATGCCGTCGTGCAGTTCTTTTGCGAGCCGCGCTCTTTCCGTTTCTTCACCATCCATGATGGCCTGTGTCAGTTCGAGTTTTTTCTGCTGTTCTATCGTGATAATTTTATTTTGCAGCAAGGTTTGCCGTTGTTTGAAAAAGAGATACAACAGGATGGCGCCCACCAGCAAGACGAAGAATAATACCACGGC
>JADLAH010000351.1 GCA_020848315.1 Chitinophagales bacterium
CCGACAGCTGGTTTGGAAACTTGCGTATTTTATCCTGCAATTTCACCATGGCCAGTGATTCTTCAATGGTGTTTTTAATTTTGTTTTTGTCTTCCCAACCAATCGCTTTCAGCACAAACTCGAGATTGTCGAATATGCTGCGGTCGGTCAGCAACTGGAAGTCCTGAAATACAATCCCCAATCTTCTGCGCAGGTTCGGCACATCGCTGCGTTTCAGCGCAGACAAGTTGTAGCCGCACACATCCGCCGTACCTGATTTGAATGGCAGGTCGCCGTATAAGGTCTTCAGCAGACTGCTTTTACCGCTGCCCGTTCGACCGATAAGGTACACAAAATCGCCTTTGCGCACTTCAAAATTCACATTTTCCAGCACCACATGGTCGTGGTGCATAATAGTAGCGTTTTTAATATCCACGACACGTGGCATAATCTTAAAAACACCCGGATTATTTATTTCTGTGGCTTCGCCCATGATTTTTGCAGTTGTAGAATGAAGGATACTACAAAATTAGTCAAAAATAAAAACGTATTATTCTGTATTTTTGCCCAAAATGTTGAAATGTGGGCTTAAAACACCTGTATTCTCTGACTTTTTAAATGTAGATATCAAAGAAATGAAAAACGACTTACTGATCAGAGCCGCGAAAGGCGAGCAGGTGGAAAGAATTCCGGTATGGATGATGCGACAAGCTGGCAGAATATTGCCCGAATACCGTGCGGTACGCAGCAGTGTCAACGGCTTTAAGGAACTGGTGAAAAATCCGGAACTGATTTGTGAAGTTACCCTGCAACCGGTGGATATTCTGGGCGTGGACGCGGCTATCATCTTTTCGGATATTCTGGTGATTCCGGAGGCGATGGGACTCAACTATGAAATGATAGAAAGCAAAGGACCGAATTTTCCTAAAACGATTACCAGCGAACAGGATGTAGCCGAACTGACCACCGATGTTATTCCAAATCTGGAATATGTATTTGAGTCTCTCCGTCTCACGAAATCGGCGCTCAACGGTCGTGTACCTTTGATTGGATTTGCAGGTGCACCGTGGACGATTTTCTCTTATATGATAGAAGGGAAGGGTAGCAAAACATTCTCTCAGGCCAAGAAAATGCTGTACACCAACCCTGTATTGGCGCATCAATTGCTCGATAAGATTACAACGGCGACAATTGCTTATCTGCAAGAACAAATTAAAAATGGCGCGGATATCGTGCAGGTGTTTGACAGCTGGGCCGGTGTATTGAGCAAGGCGCAATATGTGGAATTTGCCTTGCCGTACATGAACCGAATTGCAGCGGCCATTACAGCAGTGCCGGTGATTTTATTTGCCAAAGACGCGCATTATATCCTGACGGAATTTGCACAAACCAATGCCAATGTCATTGGCCTCGACTGGACAATAGAGCCTGCCGCTGCGCGCGCGCAGACAAAAGGGAAAACCTTGCAGGGTAATCTCGACCCGTGTGTATTGTATGCCGATAAAGCAACGATAAAAAAAGAAACGGAAAAGATGCTGCAATCATTTGGCGGGCAACAGTATATCTGCAATCTGGGACACGGCGTATATCCGGATGTGAATTTTGAACACGCCAAGTACTTCATTGAGGTTGTGCAGGATTACAAATTGTAGGCTTTTCTACCATTTAATAAATACAATCGGCCGTTCAATCATTGGATGGCCGATTCATTTTTATACAGTAATAGCAATTGTTACTTTCGTTTATTAATTTAAGGATATAAACCTAAGACAATGCCCAACAACTTGTACTACACTGTAAAAATCACAAATCCCAATCAGTATCCGCTGACGCGTGTGCGTGTATATTTCAGCCTGAACGGTGGCGCGGATATTGACATTTCAGCCAACGGTATTACGACTATCAACACGGGAAAAACATTGCCGTGTTCCAATACAATTACGGTTAAAACCAAAACGATTGCGACCGGCGTTATTGAAACCGTGACGTTTACAGAGAACGCCAATTCAGGAAATGTGCTGCCAATGGGCAATAACTTTTTCAGGAAGGTGGACATCACCGTGGAAGAAGATGCCTCCAATCCTGATTATTTCCGTTCTACGGTGTTTATGATTCCTCCAAACACGTGATATCATCATCTGAGTTGATATAACTTAAATAACAACTCGCGTGGTGGGAATGGTTTTTGCAATAAATCATCAAAACCAATCTCTATAAACTCATCTGCCGACAACATCAGCAAACTGGCCGAGTGCGCAATAACTTTTGTGTTTGTTGTAGTCGTTAATTGTTTCAGTTCCGGCAACGTCTCGAGTCCATTTTTCCCGGGCATATCCAAATCCATCAGAATATAATCGTAGATGGTGTGCTTTGCTTTTTCAAGTATTTCATTGCCATTTTCTGCTTCATCGGTAATAATTTCCGGATGGAAAGTATTTAGTATATCTATCATGACCGATCTGTTTTCTTCGGAATCATCGGCCACCAGTATTTTTTTGTTTTTCAGGAAGTCTGTATCGATGATAGTATCTTCGGAGCTGGCTGCTTCTGCACCTGTGTGGAGTTTCAGCTGAATGCTGAATGTTGTACCACTACCCGGCGAGCTGTTGACTTCAATATAACCGCCCATCAGGTCAATGATTTTTCTGGAAATAGACAATCCGAGTCCGGTGCCTCCAAATTTATGCTGAATGGCAGCCGATGCCTGCACGTAGCGTTCAAATATGGTATCCAGCTGATCCTGATTCATACCGATACCGCTGTCGGAAACGGTAAATGTAACGTCCGTGTATTGCTGGGTTTGATGAACTACCTGAACACCAAACGTAACATGCCCTTCCTGTGTAAATTTTAAGGCATTGCCCAGTAAGTTGATGAATACCTGCGTAAGCCTGTTCATGTCCCCCGACAAACTGGTGTCAGCTTTTGGGTCTATCATCAGAATGAAAGAAATGCCCTTTTCTTCCGCTTTGTAATTCAGTTGCTGATAAATATCCTGCATCCATTGCTTCAGGTTAAACAAGACAGGAACGAGTTCCATCTTACCGGCTTCAATCTTGGAAATATCCAGAATGTCATTGATGAGACCCAATAAGTTTTGTCCGCTGCGCTGCAAACGATCCACATAGTCGCGTTGTTTGTCTGTCAGCATATCCTGTTGCAGCAGATAAGAAATGCCGAGTACACTGTTAATCGGGGTGCGTATTTCGTGACTCATATTGGCCAGAAAATCGTGTTTCAGGTTCGCCATGGCGGCAGCGCGGTCACGCTCATTTTTTATCATGCTGACTTCATGGATAATCTGTAGATTGCGGATTTTTGTATTCGAATCTTCATTGAATATGCTTTCCGTGAGTAGGTATAATTTTTTATGATAGGCGAGTGCCGCCTCATAGTTATGCATGCATTCATAAACACGAACCATATTTTCATAACAAGATTTGAGGATGATTTTATTGATGCCCACCGCCTTTTCCTGTTCCACCTGCATTAATAATTCCAATGCTTGTTCATATTGTTTTTTCTCCAGATAAACTTCGCAGAGAATAATTTTAGCCAGATGAATTTCGTAATGATTTTTCATCTTCTCATAACGACTGATTGCATTGGTAATATGCATGAAACTTTCCTCCGGCAGGTTGAACTTCAGATACGTACGGGCAAGATTACATTCCAGTCCTGCTTTTGTATACTCCGGAATCTGATCAATATTCTTCTGCATCAGTTGATAACCATTTTCCAGGGCATCCCGTGCAATCTGCTTGTCATATTCCAGTAGTTGGTAGCCAATATTGTTATATATGTATATAGGTAGATTTATTTTTTCCGGTACTAAAAATGCATATTCCAGTGACTTTAGATAATGCTCATGGCATTTTTCAAATTCTTTCAGTAAGCCTGCCAGACCAGCCTTATATGTATTTATGACGCTCAATTGGAGATAATTATCCGTTCCCTGTATTTTGTCTTCATACTCATTTATCGTATTCAATGTCCCCGCGTAATCGCCCAGATTATTATATAATTCAATGAGTCCGGGATACATGGCAATCAATTCATCAATTTTATTCTCCTTCTCCGCCATCTGTTTGTTCTGCAGCGATAGCGACAAGGCCATTTCAAGCTCATTCTGATGTATGTAATAGTTGACCAGATAGTTTCTGGTTTTAATTATCAGGCTGATATCTTTATGTTCCACCGCCAGTTGCTCACACTTTTTCAGCCTTTTGAAAATCAATTCCTGGTCTTCCGCGCGGGCATTATACAGGTTATATGCGTTGATATAATCCTGCGCGTTTTTGATGGTTTCAATATTATTTAATTTTTCCTGCTCCATTTCTATCAAAA
>JADLAH010000352.1 GCA_020848315.1 Chitinophagales bacterium
TGCGCGTTTTTGGATATCGGATATTGATCCAGTAATTCAATTTCAACCGGCGTATTTTTATTGTTTTTGATAGTCGTCTCAAACGCCTTGGTTTCTCTGATATTATTGCTCAGCAATTTCTTCGCACTGTAATCATTCAGCTTCACGCGTTTCACACTGATTTTCTCATCGCGCCCCAATGAGATGAGCAACGTATCAGCGCTGACATTCGGATTCAGATAAGATTTTCCGACATAATTATCGTCGAAGAAAATATTCGCTTCTCCCGCCAGCAGGTTATATTTCGCCCAGTCGGTGACACGCGCCAGCAGGTAGGCATTCATGTCCAGCTTCGGCACCGTATGATAGGAAAATACCGCCGGCATGCTGATTTCCTGAATGCCCACGATATGTTCTTTGTTGTCGCTCTCCACATCCTGCAAGGTTTGAATCACATATTCATTCGCCATATCGCCTTCCTGAATCACCACGCCGTTGTCGTCGGCACGCAATCCTTCCTCAAAGGACGCGTCGTCGCCGGTGCGCGCGATATCCACACTGACAGGCGCTGCTGACATGTTCATCTTTTCCATCATCTGACTGGATTCCGCGCTTTTCTTCATTTGATATTTGTAATAATCCGGCTGGAAGAAATTGACAAACACCGGATACAAGACCGGGCGATTGTGGTTGGTGGAAGGATTGGCGGTAGACAAAGTCAGCTTCACATCTTTCCAGTCATAGCCCGTATTCTGTACCACTTTGGCGCGACAGTCGAGCTGCAGCGGCTCACTGGTATTCTTGGCGCGGATATCATAAATCGGCGTCCAATAGGCATTCGTCACGATATAGGAACAACGGAAAGTGACCGCACCGGCCTGTGCCGCATGCACTTTCAGCACAATCTCTTTCACCTCGCGCTGCTCATTCACACTCCATTCTTTCAGCTGACTCTTCCAGCGGGTGATTTGTTCATTCAGTGCTTTCTGCTTTCGGCCGTTGTCAAATATCAGCTTGCGCAATTCCACACTGCGGACGCGATACAACTCCGCGAGCTCCTTCACCTGCGCCGCCGTAAAACTCACCTTATCATTGGAGAGCGTGCGGTTGTTGTTCAGCAAAGTCAGTTCATCCTGATAGGCATAAGCCTGTTCTTTGAGCCAGGCCAGCTCATCTCCCGCCGTCTGCAGGGAATCATTCAGTCGCACGGACTGCTCCGATTTCTTTTTGTCTGTGAGAAAATTATTGCGACTCGACACGGACAGAATCTTGACATTTCCTTTGGTGGCAATCTGCAGGGTATTGTTGTCCATCTGCGTGCTCACATTGGAGATGACCACTTCGCTGTTACCGGCAGGCAATGTGGCGGATGCTTCCCTGGTTTCTTTAGCGTAATTGCGGTAAACGGTCACCTCCTTCACTTTGGAGTCCGTGATGTTGATGGCGCCGGCGGACAGCGTGACCGCAAGCAGCGGCAGCAGTATCCATTTTTTGTGCATGTTCATAGTTTGTTGTTTGAGTGATGGTATAGTATCGGAAAAACATGGCAAATAGTATGCCTATCCGGAAATTTTAACACAGTTTAATGACTATGCAAAAAAAAAGCTACCGCAAGCGGTAGCTGTATGAATTGGGATGAGAAGAATACTTACTTAACGAGGCGGCGCACTGCACTGCCTTCTTTGGAATAGAACTGCACCATGTAAGTGCCACTGGACAACGCGGACATATCGAGGGATAACTCGCTGATGCCTTTGTCGAGCTGATAAGCGGACTGCTGCGTCAGGTTGCCATCCATATTAAATACTTTCACCTGTACCACCTGTGGCGTGGTGCATCTGATATTGACACGTGTCTCATTGGATTTATACTCCGGACTCACCAGAAATTCACTGATGGTGATTTTATCTTCCGACTTAAACATAGCGGCGATGGCAGAAGGCACAGGCTCACTGTTGTCTGCGAATAAATCACTTTGTGCGGAAGCCGCGTGAACACTTAAGAGCAGTCCTAAGATGGCGATGGTTTTGAGGGTTACTGTTTTCATATGACCGGGTTTTTAAGGGTTCACTGAACAGTAATAAGAAACAAAAAAGAAGTTGGGGGACTTTAAGGTGTTTTTGTTTCTATGTTACGGGTCAGTTGGGTTTTTATGTTTGTTAAGTTAAAGTTAATGCGAGGTTTTGCAAATGTCAATAGTCACACATAAAAAAAATAAGAAATGTGAAATAAATTGACACAGGTCAAGCTATTCTGTGCATAACGAAGGCATTTCTCCGGATGCAGGATAAAAAATCAGCGGATTACGGCAATAAATAGTGGGTTAATCGGTGAAGATCAATAAAAAAAATGGAGTTGTAGGACTTTAGATGTATTTGCTCAGCTATATCTATTGTCTTTATGGTGCTGGTGAAACATTAAAAGAAATGCCCCGCATGGTTAGGCGAGGCGACTAGAATGTTTTCACAACGGAATAATCCTTATTGTGAATTGATTTTAATTGTGTAATGCAAATATATAGGAAAACATTTGAAAAACAAAATTTTTTATTTAAATTAGTGAACTAATCATAAAATTAAGTGAAAATATGAAAAAGATATTAGGCCTGGATTTGGGGACAAATAGTATTGGCTGGGCATATGTTATTGAAGGCCAAGGGCAAGATAAATCTAAAATAAAACAGATTGGGGTTCGTGTAAATCCATTGACGGTAGATGAACAAACCAATTTTGAAAAAGGTAAACCGATTAGTACAAATGCGGATAGAACCTTAAAACGCAGCGCAAGACGTAATTTAGACCGATATCAGTTGCGAAGAGAAAATTTAATTGAAGTACTAACTAGTACAAACATTATACATTCAGGAACAGTACTAACTGAAGATGGTAAACAAACTACATTTCAGACGTGGTTTTTAAGAGCAAAAGCTGCTACCGAACGTGTAGAATTAAATGAATTTGCAAGGATACTTTTAGCTATTAATAA